>JASEIZ010000001.1 GCA_030017395.1 Desulfobacterales bacterium
CTCCAGAGTGCGCCGGTCGTCTGTTTTAACACCATAAATACCAACGTGCTGTTTACTATATGAAAAATCAGACCAACCGTATGATGCATTCCTGGGATTAATCCATAGATATGGCAATCAAGCATATGAGAAAGCCAGACCACAGGATGCCAATATGTTGAGCTCTTAAAACTGAAAGCCCACGATATGCCTTCCCAAGTTAGTCCTTTTTGTACAAAATGATTTTTCAGGATATAGGAATCATCATCAAAGTTAATAAACGGATAATTCATCACCTGCCAATAGGCGGTCAGTGTAGCTATGACGAGAAGCAGACAGATCAAAATATCATAGCGGGTATTAAATATTCTATGTTTATCAGTATTGTTCATATCTTCTCGTAGAATATTACGGTTAATTTTTTACAAGTTCGTCACTTTTGTCTATATGGAATGCCAGCTTGATATAATTGCAATCTTTTTGTTAAACCACGGGCAAGTTCTTTAGGGCATTGCGTTAAAGACATATTAAGTCCTTGTTGAGCTGCTTTAACCGCCTTGTCAAATTTACCTGCTTCCGCATAAGCCGCTGCAAGCGCATCCAGAGACAAAGGATGACTATAGTTTTGTAGCCTGCATAGTTTCTCAGCAAGTTTAACCGCTTCTTTGCCGTTTATAAATTTATTATCTTTATGTGTGGCATATATCCAGGATAGATTATATAAAGCCTCTGCCATATTCGGACTGATTTGCAATGTTTTTTTGTAAAAGAGAATTGCGTTTTCGATATCTCCTTTATTTGCATAGATCTTCCCCAGGTTATAGTATGCTCCGCCATACTTGGGGTTTATCCGCAAAGCTTCTTTGTAATGATAAATCGCATCATTAACTTTCTCCTTGCCGGCAAGAAGAACTCCAAGATTATTGTGAGCTTTGGCATTGTTCGGATTTATCAGCAATGCTTTATTATAATGATAACTCGCATCACTTATCTTTCCTTGACGGGCCAGCGTACAACCCAGGTTGGCGTGAGCCTCCTCGTAGTTCGGATTAATTTTTAATGCTTTGTAAAATTGAACAACCGCATCATCAAGCTTTCCATTTCTCATTAAAGCATGTCCCAGTTCGCAATTGGCAACACAGTTATCTTTTGTCACATTAAGAGTATGCTTAAAAATAGTAATTCCGTTTTGCCAGTGTTCTACCTGAAACCATGTGCATATCATAAAAAAACAAGCACTATGCCTGAAAATGTCGGCAGTAAAATCCTCCGGCTTTGCCATTTTGTCAATATATCACGCATTCCCCATGCAATTATAATAAAAATACCAATCAGCGGCACATACGTATATCTGTCAGCCATGCTTTGGCAACCTGTCTGAATCAGCCCGATTACAGGAACAAGCGTACCAAGGTACCAAAGCCATCCAGTAACAAGATAAGGGAGCCTGCGCGCTGCAAAGATTATTAGGGCCGATACACATAAAAGTAAAATTCCTGCTAACAGCACATTCCAAATCAGTAACTTATGATATGGATAAAAAAAAGCCAGGTTTATCGGCCAGAACATCTTTATAATATAACCAATATAAGACACAAGCGCATTTGAAATGCGCATCATCAATGGGATAGATTCCAGAGATGCAACCGCACCACCATGCTGCTGAATAGAAAAAGTAATAATGCTCGAAATTGCTGATAAAGCAAACAGGGGGATCTTTTCCCAAATTAAAGCGATAAGGATTCGGCAGGCAGAGGTTTGTGTTTTATAAGTCTTTTGTTTGAAACGTGAAAGAGGCCAGAAATCAAGCAAGAGCAGTGTAAAAGGCAGGGTCACTATCATCGGCTTTGACATCAGCCCAAAAACAAACAAAACAACAAGCAATAAATAATTCGTTTTCGACTCATTCCTGGTATATCTCACATATGCCAATATGCTGAGGATCCAAAAAAAGGCACATAATACATCCTTTCGTTCAGCAACCCATGCTACCGATTCCACGTGCAGGGGATGCAATGCAAAAAGGGCAGCCACAAAACCGCTCGGCCAGACAGCCCCTGTCATCCAATTAAGAAGAATAAATAATAAGATTGTATTGGCTATATGGATCTGCAAGCTTGTCAGGTGATGCCCCATAGGGCTCAAGCCATAAAGCTCAACATCAAGCATGTGAGAAAGCCATGTAAGAGGATGCCAGTTGCCTGCATAATCAGCGGAAAAGGCCCAGATGATGCTTTCGCGGTTTAATCCGGCCTTAACGTTTGGATTGTCAATAACGTAAAGTTCATCATCAAAATAAACAAAATCATAATTTATTACCTGTAAATATACAGAAAGGGTTGCTGCGACAAGAAACAGGCAGATAATTATTTCTTTGCGTCTTATTTTGAAAAAATTATCCATTATTGATTATTTTGAATCGGCTCTTACTTAAATTTTAAAGGCCGCAGTTAGAACTGTTCAGATAGTTGGGGCTGTCACATAATCGGTCTTAATACAATTTTCCTCCCTACACGCAAAACCTGAGCCTGAAATAAAAATTGAACAAAAGACGGCTTTTTTCAGAGGCCTCAACATAAAAAAGGGAGGTGATTAATCCTCCCTTTTTTATTAAATAAATATAAATGATAAGTTAGCTTAAATTACCAGCGGAGTCAAGTGTATAGGTTGTGGTGGAACCGGTGTGGCTGAATGTCGCATTAGTAGAAATTACGCCGCCGGTTTCGGAAATACCTGTACCGCCAATAGCAACGTTAGGATCTACAGAGTAAGACGGTGCTCCTGCTGTGCCTAAAGAGGTGCCGGTAGTTGACGTATCGGCAAAATAAGCCATGGCTGTATTGTAATAATTCTTTCCTGCGGATTGAGCGGCTGAATTTTGGCCTCTTGTTCTGTATGACAGGAAGTTCGGGATGGCGATGGCTGCCAGGATACCGATGATCGCAATAACAATCATCAGCTCGATGAGTGTAAAACCTTTTTGGTTGTTGCCTCTTAGTTTTTGTAACATGTTAAATCCTCCTTTTTTGTTTGTTTTAATTGAGACCTTTGCAAAATTACAGGCGATTTGATATTGCTTAACATTCGTTCGCAATGACAATATAATTTTTTTCAAAGGTCTCGCATTATCTGAATTACCTGACTTTTGATAAGTATAAAAGCAATTAATATGCCATATCATTTTGAGACCTTTGAATTTTGCTGTAAATAGCCTGAATAGTCATTCCGGTGCAAACGGAAATCAATGTATTTTCAAGTCGTTATGGATTCCCGCCCCCCGATAGGATCGAGGACAAGCTTCGCGGGAATGACAAACGGGGGGGATGACTGTAATAATAAAACCAGCGATTTTCACCAAAGGCATGTTGTATTCACCACTGGCCGAACAGCAAAGAAATTTCTTTTTTTTGAGGAGACCGAGCAATTTTCCAACGTTCAACCAAATAATTGGGAATGAGTTCCGAGGCGTGTTGGCCGGTTCTATGTGACATTCTCGGAAATCCCGCCACACTCCCTTGAGTTTATGGTCTTTAAATGGTTGTGGCAAAGGTTCAGGTCTGGGTAGTAGGGCGAATTGGAAGCATCAAATACGCACATTGTTTAGAGCGCTCATGGTTTGAATCTTAACAATTTCCCCACTAATCCGCAGTGAACCTTTATATTTTTGTGCCGTTTGTGCCTTTTTGCGGCCATCACAAATTCTTCGAGCCAGAGATTTATTGTTGACGATATTATACAAAGCTGTATACTATCGCAATCAATTATACTGGATTCCGGCTTTCGCCGGAATGACAGAAAGGTGGACGGTGTCGTCTATGTATAACGAAATAAAGACAAAAAAATCTGAGTTGTTGCAGTTGATTTTACTGGACAACCTTTACGCTCAATCCGGATCAGATCGTATCATTTTTCAGGGCGGAACTGCATTAAGATGGGTCTATGGCGGAATGAGGTTTTCGGAAGATCTCGATTTTGTAACCGACTTGCCCAAGGAAGATGTGGAAAACATCTTAGCCGGAACATTTCAAAAAACTCAAAAGGCATGTATCGCCCAGTTTGGTCAGGGGAAATCAGAGCATAATCGTAAAAGCGGTCGGAAAGAAGCGATCAGGATGTTTTTTATATATCGACCTGAAACTCACCGTGAAAGAATTGCTGTAAAGTTAGAGTTCGAATTTTTAGCGCCCGGCCAAAAACCGCAGTTTCGAAAATTTATTCTGAAGGATCTGCCGTCAGTTGCAGGACTGGTCACCAGCGGAAAGCTGATAATTCCATACTCAAGCAGTATCATTTTAGCAGAAACTCCCGAGGAAATCCTGTCTGATAAAATCAGAGCTCTCTATGAAAGAAGATACCTCAAAGGGAGGGATATTTATGATATCTGGTGGATAAAAAAACAACTAAAAGCATCCCCAACGTGGATCAAGGTCAGGGAAAAACTTGTTATGTATCAAGCTCCTTTTGTTCCGGCCAGAGGAGCATCTTACTTTCAACAGGGGGAATCCACCTCAAGCATCATAGAGGCCTTAAAAAGAGATTTACCCCGTTTTTTGCCACAAAATATCATCGCCATGTATCAGGAAGCAAATTTTAGCTATTTCATCGCTACCCTGAGGGAAGTCACCTCAGACCTTTTAAATCAGGGAATGGCCGAAAATTTTAAAGATTATGAAAGAAGAAAGATCAACCCTTAAGCGTTTGAAACTCCTTCCCGTCCTTTTTCGCAAGCAGGATGCGGAAAAATTGACTCCTCATACGGGTATGTTTTTATCACGGGCAGTTAAAAAAGGATTGATCTATCGTATTAATAGGGGAAACTATATCAATTCCTTTCTCTGCGGCCTTCCAGGCGTGGAGGAGACAGCATGTTTTTTAAAACCTCCGGCCTACATCTCCTGCGAATGGGCATTGAATTATCATGGTATCACCCTGCAGTCTCCCATGGTATGCACCGTTGTAACTCTAAGCACCTCTGTCGGCAAGAAACGAAATATTCAGTATCAGGGAATCACCATTGAATTTTCAAGGATCACCCCTTCGCTCTTTTTCGGGTTTACTTACAGGGACAGGTTTTATATGGCTTCGCCTGAAAAAGCCATTCTGGACACCCTCTATTACCGCGGAATGATTCCAGTCCAGGATGAGTTGGAACTGGATAAGGTGGACTTTAATCTCCTTTCAAAAATGGCCAGCAGATATCCTTTATCCGTCTCCCGTTCAATAGTTAATTTAAGAGATCAAGTTTCGCACCCTTGATTGCCAAGCCACTGCCATTTCGGCAAGGCAGCTCTTAAGTATCGAGTTTTTCAAGCCTGTAGCGTAGCGAATCAAAGCTTATATTGAGAAGTTTAGCGGCCTTTGTCTTTGAACCATTTGTTTTTTGAAGAGCTTTTTTTATCAAAAGCCTCTCGACCGTTGCCAGTTCCTCATTAAGATTAATACCTTTCTCAGGAATATCGACATTTAAAGCATTATCCTGATCATGTCCGCTGTCTTCGGGCATAATAAGGTTTTCCGGCAGGATTATATTAGTAGTCTCAAGCGCCACACTTCTTTCAATAATATTTTCCAGCTCTCTTACATTTCCTGGAAAAGGATGCTGCATAAGAAGCTGAAGCGCATAAGGAGAGATCTTTTTAATCTCCTTTTTAAATTCTTTTGAATACTTTTCTATAAAATAGCTTGTCAGCAGGGGAATGTCTTCATTTCTTTCTCTTAAAGGCGGAATCTCAACGGGAATTACGTTGAGCCTGTAATAGAGATCTTCTCTAAAACCGCCACTTTTAACTTTCTGCGCCAAATCCTGATTTGTGGCGGATATAATCCTTACATCCACCTTGATATCTTCTGCCCCGCCTATCCTTCTGAACGTTTTTTCCTGCACCACTCGAAGAAGTTTTACCTGAAGAAACGGCGGCAACTCACCGATCTCGTCAAGAAAAACCGTTCCCTTGTGGGCAACCTCAAAAAGCCCGGCCTTATCAGCAGCAGCTCCGCTGAATGACCCCTTCATGTAACCGAACAGTTCGCTTTCAAGGAGGTTTTCCGGTATGCCCCCGCAGTTTATAACAACAAATGATTTATCTTTTCTGGAACTGTTTTCATGAATGGCCATGGCGACCAGCTCTTTACCTGTGCCGCTTTCTCCGGTAATAAGAATGTTGGTGGCAGTATCCGCCACTTTTTTAACAAGTGAATAGACCTTCAGCATCCCCTTGCTTTTCCCAATCATATTTCCAAAAGAAAGGCTTTTCTCCACATCCTTCATAAAAACCGCATCTTCCTTTTTAACGTCCTTCCTGCTGAGCGCATCACTTATTACAGCCTTGAAATCTTCAACATCGAAATTCTTCTCAAGATAGTCGTATGCGCCTTCCCTCATTGCGGCAACGGCTGTCTCTCCGGAAGCATAAGCCGTGATTAATATGACCATTGTTTCCGGTGAAATCTCTTTGATAGCTTTCAAAACATCGATTCCATCGACCTTGGGCATCTTCAAATCGGTAATTGCCAGGTCAAATTTATGCTTTTTGCAAAAGCCCAGCGCCTCTTTGCCTCCTGAAGCAGAGGTAACTTCATGCCCTTCTCTGGCAAGCAGGATCTCTAAAAATTCTCTCATGCCCCGATCATCATCAACAACGAGAATCTTCGCCATCTAAAATCTCCTCTTGCGGCAGCAAAACTACACAATCCGTGCCTTTTCCCTGTTCGCTTTTGATTGTGATTTTGCCCATGTGGCTTTCCACGATACTGTTTACGATTGCCATTCCAAGGCCTGTGCCGTTTTTCTTTGTTGTGTAAAAAGGTTCAAACACTTTGTCTTGATTTTTTGCTTCGATTCCACATCCATTATCACTTATCAATATCTCAAGATATTTTTTCCCGTCATTAAAAACCTGTCTTGTTTCTATTTTCAGTATGCCTTTTTCAGGCATGGCCTGAACAGCATTTAAAATCAGGTTCAATATTACCTGCCTTATCTCCGCCTTGTTGCCATATATATTGTTATGATCGCACAAGTTGCTATTTACTTCAATATCTTCACTCCATTCAGGGCTAAATCGAAGAGATTCAAGGACATCATCTATAACGGCTTTAACGTCAATATTTTTTCGCTCAGACTGCTTGGGCCGCGCCAGAAGAAGGAAGTCTTTAACAAAACCTTCAAGTCGATCCTTTCCGCTTAAAATGATCTGCATGAGCCTTCTGTCTGTTTCGTCCAGATTTAAATCTTTACTCAACATCTGAATCGGCCCGCTGATTGATGCAAGAGGGTTCCTTATTTCATGGGCAAGGCCTGCGGCCATTTCACCAACAAATGCAAGTCTTTTGTTTCTTTCAATATTGGCTTCCATTTCTTTAATAACCGTTAAATCCTGAAAGATCAGGATATCACCTATTTTTTCTTTGTTACCGTCAACAAGAGGAGAAATGGAACAACCCATTATCTTTCCTGAATCTGCGACTTCGAGTCTGCTACCATTCTTCAATTGGACTTCTTTGTCCAGCATTTTTGAAAGAACAGGAAAGACATCATAGATTTTTTTGTTTATAATTTCGGAATGCAAAAAACCGGTGATCTTTTCAGCTTCGGTGTTAAAGGATTTTATGTTTCTATGAAGATCGACTGTTAAAATACCTGTATTTACAGACTCGATTATACTTTTGTGCAGCAGGTCAAGCTGATCAAAAGCGCTTTCCTTTTCCGCAAGAAGCTCTCTGGTCTTTTGCTCCTGTTTAACAGCATAACTTGTCAATAATGCAATAATATAAAAAGATATAATATGGACAAAAATTCTCGAAAAAACATAACCTGCATCGCAGTCGTAATTATAGTCCCACTGGTATATGGGTCGAATAATACCGTAGTATTCCAGATCAAGCAGCATCCCGTAAAATATGCTGCAGGCCGAGGCTGAAATTAAGCCGCCTCTGCCGGCCAAAAAAAGCGCTGAATATATAATAACAAGTGGGTACAAAACAGAATAGATGCTTTCAATTCCGCCTGTTACATATACAAGTCCGGTTATCAATAAAACATCTAAAAAGCTTTGCAGGTATATGTTTACTCTGTTGTTTTTTATTATCTTTGGGATAAAAAGGCAGGTAAAAGAAAAAAGATAGGTTAATGCTACAATGAAATATATTGGCGCATACGCTGTCTGCGAAGAAGATTCTCCTGCTTTAATCCGTATAAAAGTTGCAATACCGAGCAGGAAGGTTGCAATTACGACCCTTAACAACATCAACCATCGAATTCTTCTCTTCAAAGAATTATCTTTCAAACACGACCTTCCCGCCCACCATGGTAAGAACAGCCCTTCCCTTCATATTCCAGCCGTCAAATGGGGTGTTGCGACTTAAAGATTGAAAGCCGGCGGCATCCACCTTATAGGTTATGTCGGTGTCTATAATGGTTATATCGGCAGGCTTGCCTTTTTTTATGCCGTGATCAAGCCTCAAAATACCGGCAGGATTTGTTGACATCTTTGCTATAAGATCAATGATTGTTATTACACCCTTTTCAACCAGCTTTAAACCCAGAGAAAGCGATGTCTCAAGCCCTATTATTCCGTTTGCCGCGATATCAAATTCAACACCTTTTTCAATGGAAGAATGGGGTGCATGATCTGTGGCGATAACGTCAATAGTTCCATCGGACAATCCTTCAAGCACCGCTTCCCTGTCCCGGTCCGAACGCAGGGGGGGATTCATCTTTGCATTTGTGTTATAACCCGTCACCGCATCCTCTGTCAGCGTAAAATAGTGCGGCGCTGTTTCAGCGGTCACACGAACGCCTCTGGTTTTTGCATCTCTTATCGCGCGCACAGATTCAAGCGTACTTACATGGGCAATATGAAGAGGAGCCCCTGTTAATTCACAAAGCGCTATGTCACGCATGACCATAATGCTTTCAGCGGCATTTGGTATTCCGCTAAGCCCCATTCGCGCCGCAACCGCCCCTTCATTCATAACTCCGTTTGCGGTAAGATCAAGATTCTCGCAGTGGGATATTACAAGAAGACCGAATCCCTTTGCATATTCCAGAGCCCTGCGCATCAGCCGGCTGTCTGTTACAGGGTTTCCGTCATCGGAAACAGCCACAGCTCCGGCATTCTTCAAATCTCCATATTCGCAAAGGCCTTTCCCTTGAAGCCCGGGGCTTATTGCGGCAACAGGATAAACACGAACCGTGTCCGCAAGGCCGGCTTTTTTTAATATATATTCGGTAACCTGGCTGTTGTCGTTTACAGGGTTTGTGTTCGGCATTGTACAAACCGCCGTAAAACCGCCAAAGGCCGCCGCCATGCAGCCTGTTTCTATAGTTTCTTTATATTCATGCCCTGGTTCACGAAAATGTACATGCATATCAATCAGCCCGGGTGTCACTATTTTGCCTGAAGCATCAATGACTTTGAACCCTGAACCCTGAACCCTGAACCCTGAACCCTGCTCTTTTATTTCAACTATTTTCCCATCTTCAATCAAAATATCCATGATGCCGTCTAAATTGCCTGGATCAATTACTCTTCCGCCCTTAATCAGTATCAACATTGCGCACACCTCCTGCAGTCAGATATAAAAGAGCCATACGAACGGCAACGCCGTTTGTTACCTGATCAATAATTATCGAGTATGGTCCATCCGCGACCTCCGGAGCTATTTCAACGCCCCGATTAACCGGACCTGGATGCATGACAAGCACATCTTTTTTAGCGCCTTTCATTCTTTCCATTGTTAACCCATACTCTTTTGAATACTCGCGTTCAGTAGAAAACAAAAAACCTTTTTGCCGCTCCTTTTGTATCCTGAGCATCATTATAATATCAGCATTACAAACAGCATCATTCACATTATACGTAACAGAAGCCCCGAGGGTTTCAATTCCTTTTGGAATCATGGTCGGTGGGCCGGCCAGCACAACATCTGCTCCCATTTTTGCAAACCCGATTATATTTGATCTTGCTACTCTGCTGTGGGATATATCGCCGATTATCGCGATACGCAGCCCTGAAATTCTTCCCTTGTTTTCTCTGACAGTCATAAGATCAAGCAGCGACTGGGTTGGATGCGAATGCATGCCGTCACCTGCATTGATAACGGATGTCCTGATGATTTTTGCCAGCATATGTGAAGCGCCTGCCATAGAATGACGCATAACAATCACATCAGGGTTCATGGCTTCAAGATTCCGGGCTGTATCTATAAGTGTTTCCCCTTTTACTAAACTGCTGGCGCTTCCGGATATTGAAATACTGTCGGCGCTGAGCCGCTTTGCCGCAATATCAAAAGATGTTCGTGTACGAGTGCTGGGTTCATAGAAAAAAAGCACTATTGTCTTACCTCGCAAAGTCGGAACCTTTTTGACAGGTCTTTTTGAAATTTCCTTCATTTGTTGTGCAGTATTAAGAATCAAGGTAATTTCATCAACAGAAAGCGATTCCATGTCCAGAATATCTTTTTTTGAAAACTGCATAATCCACCTGTTAGGGTTTACGGTTCAAAGTTCAGGGTTTTCACAGGAATGACAATCTCGTCTAATCGTCAGTCATTCCGGCGAAAGCCGGAATCCAGTGCTTTGTCAGTTTGGGTTCAAAGGTTCACAGTTCCAAGTTCAGGGTTAATCGCATTGCGATTTTTTTATCTGCCTGTGCGTTGCGCGCAGACAGGTGCCATTGATTTCACCAGGCAAGCATTATGAATCTGTCAACCTCTGAACCTCTGAACCTCTGAACGGTTACGTTTCATTTCAATAAATGCCCAATCCTGTTCCACCTGACTCCAAAACTTCCATTATCCCATGACCAGTAAACAATAAATGCTTTTCCTTTTACAGCTTTTAAATCAACAAAACCCCAAAACCTGCTGTCATAGCTGTGGTCTCTGTTATCCCCCATCACAAAAAGAGAAGCAGGAGGCACAGTAACAGGTCCAAAATTGTCCCTTTTTTGAAAAACTCCGGGAATTATATGTGGGTCCGTGTAAATACCATGATCCTGATTAAGACGCATGTTGTTAATATATACCTGTTTATTACGTATCTCAACCACGTCTCCGGAAATACCGACAACCCTTTTTATAAAATCCTTGTTTGGATCCTCTGGGAACTTGAAAACTACGATGTCCCCACGCTTTGGATTTTTAATATGGATAAGCGTAATATCTGAAAATGGAATCTTAACCCCGTAAATAAACTTATTTACCAGTATATGATCGCCTATTAAAAGCGTCTGCTTCATTGAGCCTGATGGGATTTTAAATGCCTGAACAATAAAGGTTCGTATAAATAAAGCTATTAATATTGCAACAACTATCGCTTCAATGTTCTCCCGAAGAGCGCTTCTTTTTGTAGCAAAAATTTCTGTTTTAGAAGAATCTTTTGATTTCAAGATATTCTGTTGCCTTTCTTTTTTTGTATTAGTTCAGCCACAAATGCACTAAGGCGCTAACGTACCGTTGGCATTTTGCACAGTTCTCGATCAATATTCATGCTTTGTGTTTTTGTGCCTTAGTAACCTGGTTATTGCGATAAATACAAAATAATTCTTAATACCAAATTGCTGTAAATTCCCGCCGCCACATCATCCATAACAATTGCTGTCCCGCCTGATAATTTTCTTTCAATTAAACGTATCGGAAAAGGCTTCAGAATATCAAAAAATCTGAACATCACAAATCCAACCAGTACATAGACGGCATTGAAGGGCAAATTAAGTATTGTTATCATAAATCCTGCAATTTCATCAATAACAATAAGCCCGGGATCATTTTTTTTTAATATTTTTTCAGCATGATGAGCTATGAATATAGCAAAAATAATAAATATCCCTGTCAAAAGGACGGCAAGCAAAAAATTTGTTCTTGACAGAAAAAAACAAAAAGGAAGCCCCAGGATGGTTCCAAAGGTGCCGGGAGCAAAGGGAATGTTACCGATAAAACAGCCGGTCGCAAAAAACATGACCGATTTTTCTCGAAAATTCATGGGTATTTTCTATAGTCTAGGCATGTTTTTTGTCAAGGGATAGTTGCGTACCATCTCTCGCTATTATATCATACACAATTCGTATCGGGATGCTTTTTTCAAAAGCAATCTTTTTGCAGGCTTCATACTCCGGAACGATTCTCATGCTGCCGGCAGGGTCTGTAATACGTTTAGCCTTAATCATCCCGTATCTGGTTTTAACGATTATTTCTTCGCGGGCAAGTATTACCCTTTCAACATTATAGTATCTTACGCCCAACGAGGTAGTTTCAGACAAAATACGCTTTATTATTATATCCTTCCGAATATTCCGGCACAAGACCTGCATCATTGTCCCCGGCCTGTTTTTCTTCATAAAAACCGGAATCCAGTAAACATCGAGAGCTCCGTCTTCAAACAAACGATCCATGACAAATCCGAAGATTTCAGGATTCATATCGTCAATACAGGCTTCTATAACAACTATTGTCTCTTGTTGACAAATGGCTTCATGATTTGGCAATGTTCCGGCAATGATCCGCAAAAGATTAGGCTTTGGTTCAATGTCTTGTTTACCGGCGCCATAACCTGTTTTTTTAATAACCATATCAGGTATTGGCCCATAAGATTCGGCGAGTGTGGCTATAATTGCAGCTCCTGTAGGAGTTACAAGTTCGCAGGAAATTCCCGAGCCAACTATCGGAACCCCTTTTAAAATTTCAAGTGTGGCAGGAGCCGGCACGGGTAATGTGCCGTGACGGCATGATACAAAACCAGTTCCAAGAACCAGGCTTGAGGAGATTATCTTCTTAATGCCGAGATGCTCGATGCAAAGAGCCGCTCCTACAATATCCGCTATGGCATCAATACCGCCGACCTCATGAAAATGAACCTTTTCTGCAGGACATCCGTGTATTTTTGATTCAGCCTTTGCAAGCCTTTCGAAAATCTTAAGGCTTTTTTCTTTAACCACGACAGATAAAGCGCTTTTTTCAATTAAAGATTTTATCTCGGTATAATCCCTTGACTGGACTTTATCTCCTGAATAAACATGAACACTCTTAGCCGTTATCCCATGCCTGACAACAGATGAAACAGCCATGTCAAAACCTGTCAATGGGATAGAACAAAGAGATTCTTTCAGCCATTTTACAGGCACTCCAAGATCGATAAGGGCGCCTAAGGTCATGTCGCCGCTTATACCCGAGAAACAGTCAAAATAGACTATCATACAATACAACTCTCCTTGTTTATCCTTTTTTCTTTGTTAAAAACCTGTTTAAGCCTTTTACCACAAAGTTTACATAGTTTACAGAGATTTTCTATAAAAAAAGAACGGTTTCCTCCGAAGTCTTTGTCTGCCTTGTGGTGAAAAACCCTAACTTTACAAATGAAAAATTATTGACAAAAAAAAATATGTCAATATGATGACAGGGTTTCCAATAAATATGGAAGTGCACAGCTCGCTGGTGGGGCTCCCGGACTTCAAATCCGGTGTGGGGCGCTAAAACCGTCCCGGGTGGGTTCGATTCCCATGCACTTCCGCCATTTCCAATTAATCTTATCGAAATTCCCTGCAGCGCCTTACAGGCGGGATATCCGCTTTGCCGCGACAAAGATTACGGGTAATGCGCTTATTACTGAGATTCATGAGGGTCAGACAAATGAGTTACTATGAAAAAGATTAAAATATTAATTGTAGAAGATAATGATCTTAACAGAGAAAATCTGACAGAATTGTTATCTGAAAACGGTTATGAGGTTAAGGCTGTCAGTAACGGGAAAGAGGCAATCGATGTCCTTCCTTATGACAACTACGATCTGGTAATAACGGATATGAAAATGCCTTATGTGGATGGCATGCAGTTGCTTAAATTTATAAAAAAGGGGTATCCTGAAAAGGCCGTTATCATGATCACCGGTTATGCCAGCATAAAAAGCGCTATTAATGCCATGAAAATGGGGGCATTTGATTATATAACAAAACCTTTAAAAAAAGACGTCGTCGATCTGGCTGTTGCAAGAGCACTGTCCCATGCAAAACTCAAGGACGAAAACATCGCTCTCAGGAAGCATTTGGAGGAAAAATATGATTTTGGCAAATTAACGGCTTACAGCGATAGCATGAAGCAGGTTCTTGAAAAAATTAAAAAGGTGGCCTCATCAGACAGCACCATTGCCATATACGGCGAAAGTGGAACAGGCAAGGAACTGGTGGCCAGAGCGCTGCATTTCAATAGCAAAAGAAAAGCCCGTCCTCTTGTTACGGTAAACTGCGGCGCAATTCCTGAAGAGCTTCTTGAAAGCGAACTGTTTGGGCATGAAAAAGGGGCGTTTACCGGAGCTTTACGGAGCAGGGTGGGACGGTTTGAATTAGCGCATGGGGGAACGATCTTTCTCGATGAAATAGGCGACATGAGCCCTTCATTGCAGGTAAAATTGTTGAGAGTAATACAGGAAAGGCGGTTCGAAAGGATTGGAGGCATAAAGACTATAAATGTTGACGTAAGGATTATTACCGCTACAAACCAGGATCTGGAAAAGTTCGTGGCAGAAAAAAGGTTCAGGGAAGATCTCTTTTACCGCATCAATGTAATACCCATCCATCTTCCACCTCTCAGAGCAAGGAAAACGGATATACCTGCCATGGCTAATATTTTCCTGAAAACATTTAATAGGTTAAAAGAAAAAAATGTAGATGGATTAACGCCTGAAGCCATGAATTACCTTACAAATTATCACTGGCCAGGCAATGTAAGAGAGTTGCAAAATCTTATTGAAATGCTTGTTGTCATGAAGGAATGCGGCAAGATAGAGGTAAATGATTTGCCTGATAAGATAAGACTGAATTCAGGAAGAGTTGAAGGAGTTATAAGCGATGTTGAGATCGCTGACGAAGGTCTGGATCTAAACGAATTAATCTGTCAATTTGAAAAAGATTTGCTCCAAAAGGCCCTGCAGAAATCGGGGAAGATAAAAACCAAGGCCGCAAAGTTGTTGAACCTGAATAGAACGACCTTTGTAGAAAAATTAAAGCGATATAAAATGTAAGCGCTCATCTTCTATCTAACATCTCTCTTACTTTCTTTACCATATCAATTAACCGATATGGTTTGCCGATAAAACCGGCAGCGCCGGCTTCAAGCGTCTCTTTCACCTGCCCGTCGGCAAAATAACCTGTAGCAACAAGAACTTTTATCTCCGGATTGATTTTAAGAAGCTCCTTAAAACACCTGTGGCCATCCATACCGGGCATCCCTATGTCCAGAATTACAAGATCGATCTGATTCTCTTTTCTCACATAAATCTCAACGGCATCTTCCCCGTTTTCCGCAGTAATAGTCGTATAACCATACTGATCCAGTATATCGCATGCTGTATCAAGAGCAAACTTATGATCATCTACTAAAAGAATGGTCTCATTATCAGCATACAGCGTCCTCAATTCTTTATGCGCTAATGGTTGCTCTACCTTCTCAAGAACCCCATCTAACACCTTGTTCTCCTGCCAAAGATTAAAATTGGTTTTTTCACTTTTCTTTCCATTACATCAAGTTTATACAAAAATCTACAACAAAAGGACCATCCTTTGTTTCAAATGGAATAATAATACTTGGCCCTCCTAAAACATGTTTGATCGAATGCTCTTTGCCGGAAACCACGGTAGGAATCGCCGCCAAAACATTTAAGCCTAATGGTTCCAATTTCTTCCTCGCCGCCCCTGAAATCATATTTGTAATTTCGCCCACGGCATCCGTAATTTCGCCGTTGACCTCCTTTATCTCTTCTCCTAACATGTTTGATGCGATCTTAAGTATAGATTCCTCAGAAAAGCTCAGAGCCATCGAGCCGGTTGCAGATCCCGTAAGGCCTATTATCCCTGAAACATCGCCGGTGGCTAAACTATTTTTCTTAAGATAGGGCTTGCCGGGTTTCGGTTCGACAAAAGCCATCATCTTCAGTACGTCAATCGTTCCCTCTAAAAAGGCATTTATAAATCTAACGTCCACGCTTTCCTCCTTAAGATCTTGTTGTTTGGTCGAGTAGTAACTAAAATTTTCAGTTTTGACCTTTCAGCCTTCATCCTAAACAACCTGAATAGCTACATCTTCTCTAAAATTTTTACTATCTTTTCATCCAGGGTCTTGGCGGTAAAGGGTTTCACAACATAATTGCTTACACCCGCCTTAACTGCCGCCACAACATTTTCTTTAAGCCCTTCAGACGTAACCATCAAGAATGGCAAACCACTAAATTTATTGTCCGCCCTCACAGCTTTAAGGAGCTCAATGCCAGTCATATTGGGCATATTCCAGTCAGAGATGATAAAATCTATTTCTTGCGATTTTAATACCATCAAAGCTGCCACACCATCTTCGGCCTCGGTAACGTTTTGATACCCAGCCTGTTTTAAAAGATTTTTAATCACCCTTCTCATCGTGGCGAAATCGTCAACTACCAGTATTTTTATGTTTTTGTCAATATTCATGACCGCACTCCCTTTATCCTAAACTCTCACTCAATTCAAACAACCCTTCCGTATCTAATATCAACCCCACATTACCACCACCCATGATAGCACCGCCGGAAACCCCCTTGACACTTTTCAAACCTTTGCCAAGGTTCTTGATCACCACTTCCTCTCCACCAATAATTTCATCTACCAGCAGGCATTTAGATCTGTTCTGACCCTCCACCACCACTATTACAGCATCCCAGGGGTCTTTATATTCAGGTTCTATGCCAAAAAGATTATATAACCTTACCAACGGCAAAAGCTTGCCCATTATATTTATAGTTTCACCCTTATCGATTACCTTGTTGTATAATTCTCGTGCGGGGCGTAATAATTTTCTGATGGCAGTAGTAGGAATAATATATTTTTCATTTCCTATCCGTACAACCATCCCGTTAATAATGGCCATTGTAAGAGGGAATCTGGCTGAAACAGTGGTGCCCTTGCCATACACACTATTAATTTCTATCTTTCCCCGTAATTTTTCAACAGCCTGCCGCACAACATCCATACCGACTCCACGGCCGGAAATATCTGTTACCTTTTTGGCGGTTGAAAGACCTGGGTGAAAAACAAGTCTGTAAATATCCTGATCCGGGAGGTCGTGCGAACCGTCAACAATCCCCTTTTCAACAGCTTTTTTCAGTATACTGTCCTTATCAAGCCCTTTGCCGTTATCTGATATTTCAATGACAATATTACCGCCTCTGTGGTATGCTCGAAGCTGTATTATACCTTTCTCGGTTTTTCCCAGTTTTACCTGTTCTTCCGGGAACTCTATGCCGTGATCCACTGCATTTCTTATCATGTGGACAAGGGGGTTATATATTTCATCCACCATATTCCTGTCTATTTCCGTATCTTCGCCTTCCATAATCACACTAACTGTTTTCCCTGCATCCTTCGCCAGATCTCTTACAAGACGGGACATTCTTTGAAAGGTCTGCTTGATTGGCACCATCCTCAAGCTGGTGGATGTTCTCTGGAGCTCTGATGTAATGCTGGACAGCTGGGCAATATTTTTAGTTAGTTTACTGTCGCTGTTTGATTGAACAATCCTATTTTGCCTGATCATAGACTGTGTAATAACCATCTCACCGACCATATCGATTAGATCATCCAGTTTCTTGATATTCACTCTTATTGCGGCAGTATCCATAACCTGATCCGCCTGTTTCCTCAGAGCCTGCGACACCTGCTTTGGAGTAGCCTTGCCTCCGGCAATCAGGATTTCTCCTATCTTCTTTGGCGGAATCGTCTGCTTTGCAACATCCAGCTCTTGTTCCAGAACTTTCTCTGTTACAACACCTTCTTCGACCAGTATCTCCCCCACTTTTTTTCTTTCCTGGACATCAGGTTCCCCATCACTAACGCTTTCTATTCGTGCTATCAAGGCAGGCAGATCAACCTTTAAAGGCTTAGCAGGGTTGCCTTCAAGATCATCTCTCAACTTAACTATCATTGCCTTAAGGCTATCAGCTCCGTCAAGGATCACGTCTATAAGATGGGAAGTCACAACTAATTCACCACTCCTTGCTCTATCAAGCAGGGTTTCCAGGCTGTGGGCAAGTCCGCGGATCTGCTCCAGGTTCAGGAAGCTTGCCACCCCCTTTATAGAATGAAATGGCCTGAAAATATTATTGATATAATCTTTGTTCTCGGGGGCCTGTTCCAGATTCAATATATTTATCTCGATCTCGTCAATATATTCGATGCCTTCAATAATAAAATCTCTTAACAATGATTCATCCTGCGCATCAACCACGCTGGTTGCCGGTTGCTCGTTGCCGGCTGCCGGCTGCTCTCCCATAAGCGTGGGAATCAACTCCTCAAAAACCTCAATACCCCCTTCATAACCGCCTGTATTTTTAAAGCTCTCGCTAATATTCTGCATCAGGATGATCCCTTTCTCAAAGGCATTAAAACCCGCTTCTTCATCATCAATCTCATTAAGAACCATTTTTTCTAAAAGCGAGTTCAAGCCGACGGCAACATTCTTTAACTGGAATATCTTACGGCTGTCCGCTTCTTTTATCAACTCATTCAACTTATTAAAAAACTTCCCGGCATCAGGCACATCTATCTTTTTGCCGTCAATAAATAAAAAATCAGAAGCCATGCTGTCAGTCAAACTTATTAAAGAATCATATTCTTCCATAATTTCAGACCTCGTAAATCTTTGCTAATGAGAGGTTCAAAGGTTCAGGGTTCAGGGTTGCTCGTTGCTCGTTGCTGGTTGCTCGTTGCTGTCTAACCTTCTAACCTTCTAACCTTCTAACCTTCTGAACTGTGAACCGTGGAACTGTGAACCTGAGTAGTTCACACCATCCTTATTATCTCTTCGGTTATTTGATTTAAAGGTACTACCGTATCCACGGCCCCTAATTTTATAGCCTCTTTAGGCATTCCAAAAACAACGCACGATTTCTCATCCTGAGCGATCGTTTTAGCGCCGGAACGCTTCATCTCCAAAAGCCCCTCTGCACCATCTGCCCCCATACCTGTAAGTATAACTCCGATCGAATTCGGTCCTGCATATTTAGCAGTTGACTTAAACAATATATCAACCGCGGGACGCTGATGATGAACCATTGGACCATCCTTGACCGCGACATAATACCTGGCGCCGCTCCTCCTCAAAAGCATGTGATAATTACCCGGAGCAATCAATGCTGTCCCCGGGCTCACAAAATCGTCGTTCTGAGCCTCTTTCACCGTAATCTGACAGAGGCCGTTTAGCCTTTCAGCAAAAGCCGTTGTAAACTTAGCAGGCATGTGCTGAACCACCAGTATCCCCGGTGAATTTGGGGCCATTATGGTCAGAACAGTTTTTAACGCCTCGGTTCCGCCCGTAGAAGCACCGATGGCAATGATCTTGTTGGAGGTCTTTGAAAGAGCTCCCATTGGTTTAGGGTTTGCAGAAGCAGATTCTTCACTCGAACCTTTCCTTACTATTCTTACCTTTGATGCAGCCCTGATTTTCTCTGCCAGTTGAGCGCTCATATCTCCAACAGTATAGGAACCACCAGGTTTTCCAACAACCTCCACAGCGCCAATATCCATCGCCTCCAATGTCAATTTCCCTCCCTTTGGTGTCAGGGAGCTGACTATGATTACCGGCATTGGATAATGCTTCATTAGTTTCTTGAGAAAGGTAAGGCCGTCCATCTTGGGCATTTCAATATCCAGGGTTATTACATCCGGCTTGAGTCTCACAATCTTATCCCTGGCAACAAATGGGTCAGGTGCTGTTCCCACCACTTCAATATCGAGAAATCTTGAAAGTTCTTCGGAAAATATCTTCCTTACAATAGCGGAATCATCAACGATAAGTACTCTTATTTTTTGCAAGGACATATCCTCCTGTCGGGCTTTTAGGGTGTAGGCCGAAGATTCAACTATTCTCTTACGCTTATATAAGGATACCAGTCACTCCGGCGAAGTTTTTTAGCCTTGTAAACTAAGGCTTCGTTGTTGAAAGTGTTGTAAAGAATTTTCCGGCCCAAATCTCCGCCCACATCCTCTGAAATAATACTGATTTTGAATCTTCCCAAAACGCTTCTGGCAATCCTGACATTTTCTTTTGCTATTTCACTACATTCAGTTGGTTGCAGCAATGATGCCCCGCCGAATATCTGGGCTTTAATATTTTTTTTATCTGTTCCGTCTTTCAAAAATGTCCTTATTAAATAACTGACCGCCACATTCCCGTACCGGGCTGTCGCCTCTCTTTTATTATCAATAAAAGGATGCGAATAATTAGCCGCACCACCATATTTTCGGTTGCAGTCCCACAGCGATACCACTACACAAGAACCTATGGCCGTGGATATAATAGAAGGTTCGCTATTCAAAAATATATATCCAGGCTTCAAATAATATTCGTATAATTGAATATTTTTTTCTTTCATTAAATATTTTGTCTTATCAATCCGACAGAGTTGCCATCATGCCAACTCTTCCGGCATCTGAGTCAAAATCCATCCTGCAGGCATTTTTACCCAATTCAATGTCCCGTGGTTGCTTTCTAAATATCGGCGTTGATAGATGAAAAACTTTTTTGCTGTTAAGTTTGCCAAGAAAATTCCCGCAGATCATATTGACCGCTTCTTTTGAGCAATCTTCCATACTCTGCGTGGTGATTTCATGTTCCTGCAAGCTCAGCATGTTCTGAACCATGGTTTCCGCAACACCCGTAGAAAGAAATATACTGACATTCCCGTTTGCGGCTCCTTCAAACCTTATGGCAGCCTCCATATCATATTCATTGTTTTCATCGTCCAGAGGCTCGAGAAATATAAAAAACATCTTTTCAAAGACCTCAAAAATCGAAATCCTTATCATCTCCTCTATCTTCTTCATACTCTCCTTTATCGCTCATACCTACGACTTCATAAAGAATTTTTTTGATCTCTTCGGGCTGGAAAGGTTTTTTTATAAAACCCTTTACTCCCAGATTAAAAGCATCCCGCATGCGTTCCTCACTGCTTTCCGCAGTTATCATTATGACGGGAATATCCTTGAAGAGATTGTCCTTCTTCAGACTTACCAACAAATCAAAACCATTCATTACCGGCATATTTATATCCGATAAAATCACATCCACCCAATTGCCTGCCAGCACTGCCAGCGCCTCTTTACCATTTTCGGCTTCAACACATTGATCCATCTTGAAACCTGAAATTGAAACAATCTTTTTTATAACGGCGCGCATCGAGTTTGAATCATCCACAATCATTACATTTAAAGACATGTTACCCCCTTACAACTCCCGCAGAGTTCTGTTGGACTCCTTAACAACAACTTTGCCGGTAGAAATATCCAGAAGAACTGTCCGGTTGTGAGATCCGCCGGTATCCTCGTTATCTATCATGACATTGTTCTTCCAGAAGATCTTTCTCAAAGCAGTTATGTTTTTCTGGCCGATCCGGAAGTGGTCTGAAACATCCATGATGTTTGAACCGCCTGCAATCTTTACGATCATACGCCTTTTTTCAGATCCCAACATGTAACACGATTTGAACAAAAAAGGTATGCCGGTATCGGCAAACATTGCCGGTTTCTTTAAAGCCTTATTTAAATCGAGCGATGAATCAGGAAGCATAAAATGCAAAAGTCCCCCTACCTTTACCACAGGATCATAAACAGCAACACCAATACATGAACCAAGGGCGTAGGCAATCAGAACATCCTCAACGTCTCTGCTCGCCTTCATATCTGAAATTCCAACTACAATACGGTTCATAAAGTTACCACACGGTTCAAGGTTCAAAGGTTCTGGGTTCTGGGTTCACGGTTCAAGGTTCAAAGGTTCTGGGTTCTGGGTTCTGGGTTCACGGTTCAAGGTTCAAAGGTTCTGGGTTCAAGGTTCTGGGTTCTGGGTTCTGGGTTCCCGTTTTCACGGGAATGACAATCTCGTCTAATCGCCCGTCATTCCGGCGAAAGCCGGAATCCACTGCTTTGTTGGTCTGGGTTTTAAGTCAACCTCTGAACCCCTGAACCTCTGAACCTTTGAACCTTGAACCTCATTTACGATAAACACTCGGCTCGACATACTTAAACTGGTGCCTTAAACCTGTCAGGCTTTCGGAATGACCGGCAAAGAAATAACCCCCTTTTTTTAAGCAATCATAAAACCTCTCAACCAGGCTCTTTTGCGTCTCTTTATCAAAATATATCATAACATTTCTGCAAAAAATTATGTCAAAGGTATTATTAAAAGAGGGCTTTTCCATAAGATTGAATCTCCTGAACGTTATAACGTCTTTAAGCTCATTCTTCACCCGATAATAACCGCTCCAGTTTTTCTGCCCGATCTGAAAATATTTTTTTAGCAGCGAATCAGGAATATTTTTTGTCTTTTCCTTCGGATATACGCCGGCTACGGCGGTTTTGAGCGTCCGTGTTGAAATATCGGTGCCCAGTATCCGGAGATCACAATTTTTTTTACCAAAGATCTCGAGCGCAGCAATGGCAAGCGAATAGGGTTCCTCACCGGTTGAACAGCCAGCGCTCCATATCCTTAATTTTGGTATATTGCGCTCATTACAAGTCGCCTTTATCATTTTAGGCACAATCTCGTAAAGTTTGTTAAAATGGCTGTTTTCCCTGAAAAAGCTCGTCAGATTTGTGGAAATGGAATCAATCATGATAACAAGCTCATTAATCCCTTTTTCGGTGGTTACATAACGATAATAATCACTGAAAGACTTGAATTTTCCTTCTCTCAGGCGTTTGCTCAATCTTGCCTTTACCAGCTCCTTCTTATTCTCTTGCAGATTGATGCCGCTATGTTCATAAATAAGACGGCTTATCTTTTCGAAATCAATATCCCTTAGTTCATGTGCCATATTCGCCAAGATAGTCTCTCTTTCAATATTCAGATTGTTTAGAATATAGGCTGAAGACCGTGGGTTTTTACAACATACAGCTTAAATAACTTCAGCCTGTCTACATGAACGCCTAAAAATGCTTAAAATTCCCTTCCTTTTATGGAAACAACCTGATCATGACCGACTTCTTTTGTGCTATAAACAGCTAACTCTTTATAAGCAGCCCTCTTCTCAGGAGCTCGATAGTCTTTTCGGGAAACAGGCACTACAATATGGCCTGTAGAAGCTGATGCCCTCATCGTCCCAATATCCTCCCTGCTCCCCAGTCCTTTCCCGCTTCCGCCGACTAAGACTGACAGATCTTCTACAACCTCCATTATCTGATCTGCCTGTACACTCATCTCTGCAGAAGCAGACGCCGACTCTTCGGCATTGGCGGCATTCTGCTGGGTTACCTTGTCCATCTCGGCTACGGCGATGTTTACCTGCTCAATACCCTGAGACTGCTCATCTGAAGCAGCGGCAATCTCGCCGATGAGCTCTCCTACCTTGGAAGAGCTTTCCGCAACCTTTTTAAATACACCGCTGGTTTGCGCTACCAACCCGGATCCGCCTTTGACCTTTTTCACCGTTCCTTCTATCAGCACAGCCGTGTTTCTGGCTGCTTCGGCAGAGCGAAGCGCAAGATTCCTGACCTCTTCGGCCACTACCGCAAACCCTGCTCCTGCCTCGCCTGCGCGGGCCGCTTCTACTGCCGCGTTTAACGCAAGCAGATTGGTTTGAAATGCGATCTCATCGATTGTCTTGACAACCTTCTGGGTTTCATCGCTGGCGCTGGAAATTTCTTCCATTGCTTTGGTAAGTTCAGTCATTGAAGACCCGGCATCTGATACCACCTGGCTGGTTTCTTTCATAAGCTTATCCGCCTGACCCGCATTATCCGCATTCTGTTTGGTCATGGAGGACATCTCTTCAAGTGATGATGATGTCTCTTCGATCGAGGCTGCCTGCTCGGACGCCCCCTCTGCCAGAGACTGGCTGGATGAAGATATCTCCCCGGACGCTGAGGATACATGGTCGGCGCCCACGGTCAATTTCTGCACAATTTTGTTAATAGGCATGCTTATAGACCTGGCAAAAAAGATGGTAATGATAAGGACCAACAGGGCAAAGATACCGGTAATAATTATGCCGCCCTTGATAACACCGCTGACATTCATTACTTCATCCTGGTAGGCATCGATGGCCACAATCCAATCCCATGGTTTATAATACTTGTAAAAGACGATCTTGTCCCGCCCTTCCTGCTTATAGACAAGATAGCCCTCCCTGGCCTGGCAGATTTTCCTGGCAAAATCGTAATTTAACAGGTTCTTGCCTTCCAGCTTTGGGTGCCCGACCAATGTGCCGTCCGGTTTAATAAAGAATATATGGCCGGATGCTCCGATCTTGATCCCTTTTGACAAATCACGCGCGCCACCCGCTATCCTGGGGCCAATGACCTTAGACCTTATAGCTTCCTGGTACTCGTTGGTTTGTACTACCTTTACCCACTTTCTGATCTGAGTCTCCAGCGCCGCTCCTGCCCTGGTCAACTCACCAAAGTCGGCCAACATACCCTTGGTAAATTTATCAAAAACAGCCTCATAATCTTTCAGGGCCGCAGGCACGTCTCCCACATATACGGTGGAATTCTTGATCCCTCCAATAATTTCATGCCATTTTTTGACGCTTTTCTCGTCCTCTGAGATGACAAAATTCTTCTCCTGCTCCCGCGCCTGTAGAATCCACATAACCTCTTCGCCGATCTCAGCCTCTTTAACCAATGCCTCGTAAGCATCCAGTATCTCCCAGACAAACCCGATCATATTGGTAAAATCCTGTCGAACCAACATACCCAGCTCTTTCTTCGAGGTCCTGAGGTTAAGACCGGTTACAATAAGGATAGGAACCAAAGACAAAACAAGTGTCAGCATTATAATCTTAGTCCCGAGCTTCAAATTAAACTTCATGGCAACCCTCCTTATATGGTTGTTGGTCAAGTAGTCGAGTAGTCAAGTGGTTAACTGTTTTACTATTCAACAACTCGACTACCCGACTAATTAACGACTCAACCTAATCCATTCTTATTGGGCTGGAACCATCCCGTTTTTCTGGATAATCGCTTTGCCGGCGCCGGTTAAAAAATAATCCACATATGCCTTGACATCACCTGCGGGCTGGCCTTTTGTCACAAGATACAACTCTTGTATAACGGGATATCCAGGGTCAACAGGGTTTTTGCCGTTCACCTTTATCGCCTTGAGCGCCGGATGGCTGACAACAGCGCCATAAGAGATGAACGATACCGCCATGATGTTTCCTTTAACCTTTTCGATCGTATCGCTGGCTGTTGGGGTAATAACAGCCGACCCGACAAAACCCAGATCACCCATAACCGCTTTTTTAAAGTTCTTGTTACAGGCAGTCTTGGTCTGGGGAATGGCAACCTGAATGGAACCGGCTGCCCCGCCAACATTTTTCCAGTCCGTGATCTGCCCGGTAAACACCTTCTGTACATCTGCGAGCGATAACTGGTTGATTGGATTATTTTTATCCACGTACACCGCAATGGGGTCTTTGGCCACGAAAGTCTCAACCAGGGTTTTATCCTGCGCCTTTTCACCAAGCTTTAACTTGCGGGCCACCGTAGCTATGGTACATGTCCCCTTAATGATGGCCTTTACGCCTGCCCCTGATGTATCGTAAGCTGCCACGGCCTTTATTCCTGTATCCTTAATAAATGCCTTTGTCCCCTCCGCGATAAACGCAGAATCCATTTGTGCTGAACCATAAACATTAATATCCTGCGCAACCGCACATGGGACTCCTCCAATCATACTAACTAAAACCATGGAAATTATTGCCGTACTGATTAACATATACCTTTTCACGATAAACCTCCTTTATTTGTTGTTTGTAAATTCAATTTAAATAATCTTTCTACGCTGTTTCATCTAAAACAGCCATTTCTTTAGCACTCAGCACCCGATCGATATCAAGCAGTATTTTAACCCCTCCTTCCATCTTGGCCATACCGAGAATATATGCTGTATCCAACCTGGTTCCGAATACCGGCGTATCTTCAATATCCTCTGCTTTGATGTTTAAGACTTCTGAAACGGAATCGACTACTATGCCGATCAGGATATTTGCTGCCCGGCTCTTGAGTTCGACCACGATTATGCAGGTACGTTCGGTATACTCACTCTTTTCTATGGAAAATCTCAGCCTTAAATCAAGCACAGGGATGACCTTGCCGCGAAGGTTTATCACCCCTTTCACAAACTCCGGCGTCTGCGGCACAATAGTAATCGGCATCATCCCAATGATTTCTTTGATCTTCAGGATGCCTATGCCATACTCTTCGCCTGCCAGAGAAAAGGTAAGATATTTTCCTTCTTTGTCTTTAATAACCTTTACGGCCTGATCCATTGTTTCCGTTAATTCCGTCATTTTTTATATCTCCTTTTTATTTAAACGTCTTAATCATCCACAAAGATCATGAATCGCTGATTCTGAAAAACCGAACTCTTTCAACAATCTCATCACCTCAGAAACAGAAATCTTATGATGTTCGCCTATCTTATAGGCACTAATCTTCCCGTTTTTTATCCATCGATAAATTGTCACCCGATTAACATTAAACATTATGGCTACTTCTGAAGTAGAATAGAGTGTTTCCGTCATTTAACCACCTTTTACATGCAAAAATTATGCAACATGCAACGATTTTATCCAATGCAACTGTTGTATATTAATCGGTAAAAAATAAAAAAACTTTATAGATTATTTGCGGCAGGCTTAATAAAAAGTCTTTTTTGTTACCCTGAATACATTTGAAGCTCCCAGCCGCAAGCAGCGGGGAATGTTCTGCCTGACGGCAGTGCTTCGCAGCGACCGTAAGGAA
>JASEIZ010000200.1 GCA_030017395.1 Desulfobacterales bacterium
CAACTATCTATGTCCGGCTGATAGATCTAAACACAGGCAAAATCATGGCTGATTACGGTGATTTTAACAAACAGATAGGTTTTGGAGAAGATGTAATCACCAGGCTGATATATGCGGAAAAACCAGGAGGGCTTGAAAAACTTCACAAGGTCAGTTTAGAAACCATCAACGATATTCTGCACAAGATAATTAATGATACCGGAATTGACCCTGAACAGATTTTATTAGTTACATTGGCGGGCAACACAACGATGACCCAGCTTATGCTGAAGGTTGACCCAAAATACATTAGACGTTCGCCGTATGTGCCGGCTTCAGCTTTGTATCCGCCAATAAATGCCCTTGATCTGGGCATAGCTTTGGGTGAGCATGTTACAACATTGATATATCCTGAAATATCAAGTTATGTGGGAGGCGATATTGTCGCCGGTATAATGGCGTCGGGGATTTATTGCTCCGAAGAGCTTACCCTGTATATGGATATCGGCACAAATGCTGAAATTGTAATCGGCAACAAAGATTGGCTTGCATGCGCTGCATGCTCTGCAGGCCCGGCATTCGAAGGGGGCGGCATAAAATTCGGAATGCGCGCCGTAAATGGGGCGATTGAAGATTTTTCCATAGACCCTCTTACGCTCGAGCCGATGAATATAACCATAGGAAATGTCAGGCCAAAAGGGATATGCGGCAGCGGCCTTATCAATATTGTAGCTGAAATGTTTGAGCAGGGAGTTATCGATAACATCGGCAAATTTGATCGCAGTCTTGATACAGATCGTATAAGGCAAAATAACGGCATATATGAGTATGTACTTGCAAAGGCGGATGTTACACACATAGACAGGGATATTGTCATTACCGAACCGGACATTGATAATCTCATCAGAGCAAAGGGCGCAATGTTCAGCGGATGCATTACTCTTCTCGGAGAGGTCGGGCTCAGTATCGACGATATTGACCGTATTGTTCTGGCAGGCGGGTTTGGAACTTATGTTGACCTGGAAAAAGCGATAACAATTGGTCTGCTGCCTGAAACAGATACCGATAAGGTTGTTTTTATCGGCAATGGATCACTTATCGGCGCAACGATGATCTGTCTGGCAAACCATATAAGAAAAGATGTGGTAGAGGTAACCAGGAGGATGACAAACTTTGAGCTATCGGAAACAGCATCATATATGAATAATTATATGGCTTCCCTCTTTTTACCGCATACAGACATGAATAAATTTCCAAGACTAAAAGCCCGCATTAAAGCCCGGAAAAGATTGAGGAATTGAGGGATTAAGGGATTGAGGGATTGAAATCGACAGAATACCTTTAATTCCTAAATTCCTAAATTCCTAAATCCCTTAATTCGCAATTAAGCGAAGCGAATCCCTAAATTATGAACTATGAAATCAAAAGCCCTTGAAATAAACATGGAATGCTATCGTGTTGATGTTGCCGTAGAAGACAAATATTCAACCATTCAAGAGGTAATGTCCAAGTACTACGGGGTTATGGATGGTTTAAATACTTTTTTAAAAGAACTTTCTCACCCTTATAAAAACTGGGAGTTTATTGTCAAGGAAGCAAGAAATTATTCTCTGAATTATTTTCATCTTCTTAAAAACCATCCTAAAGGGCCTGATGCAGCGGCTCTTTTGGTAAATATCTTTAATGATGCCATTGTATCCGGAAGCAATCCCGGAGTTAAATCCGATGCCATAGACAATCTTCTCCTTTTCCTGCAAAAAATTATAAAAGATTCCGGCCAAGATATAAAAAAATTTATGCCTGTAATAGATAGCGCCTTTGACACCATCAGAAATTACAAAAAAGACGGTTTCTTTCTTTTTATTAAAAGTTTTTATCAGATAAAAAAACTGGCTAAAGAGATTTTAAACAATACAAATGAATTCACAAATGTAAATTACAAGGCAGTCAACCTGCTTTTGTTAAAATATTTCAAGCACACATATTCTTACTGGCTAAGCGAGGAAGATCCGTTTGTCTGGTTTAAAAACGAGGTTGGTGATGTTGATGACAAAGAACCGTTTGATGAAATTTTTAAATATATATCACATAAGCAAATTAACAAATGGCAGTCAATGACAGACAAAATAGCCATGCAAAAGGATATCGACTCTAAAAAAATCCTACAAAACCTTTTGGAACTGCCGGCATACAGCCAGATTGTTGAAATATACAAGGATATCCCGCAAAGACTGTTTGAAGCGGATAAGAAAAACAGCAAAGGCAATCTATGGAGACTTATATTTCTTTTTCATATAATGAAGACACCCGGGCTTTCCATTGTTTACGAAGAAGCTTTAAGAGATATTAACAGAACCCTTTCCCAGCTTATAGAACATGAAAAAGGCTGGAATATCCGCAAACTGATAGAAAAAACCTTTTCTATACTGAGAGGATTGACCGATAAATTTCCTGCCACTGTTTTAAACTGCGTCCTTAATATGGGTAAGGAAATATACAAAACAGATCAAATAGAGCTTGTGAATTTTTTTATTGATCACGTAGTTGCCATTGGTTTTCAGTCGCCAATGATAAAAGGCGTGGGAAGCGACTGGCAAATACAGGTCAACAGCGCACACATGCAAAATATAAGGACATGGCTGGAGCTTATCGAGATCAACCCCAAATGGTCAATAAGGCTTATTTCCCACCTTACGATTAATCTGTCTCTGTGCGGTGTTTTTATCAAGGATACCGACCTGTTTCCGCGTGATATCACACGATTTTTAAACAGCAATATCAGCTCTGTATATAATCTTGCAAAACAGCTCGCAAGGCTTTTTCCTGCATATTTTAATGATATAGGCGCTGAAGGAATGTTAAGAGATATATCAACGCAGCTCGATGAATTAACACACCAAAAAGATGTTCTTATACATTTTCTGCGAAAACAGAGCCATGTTGAAAGCAGCAACCGGATGATCGGCTTTATGGAAGCGGTTATTAATTTTTGGCAAACCAGAAACAAGGAAATCCTAAAGCCTTTTATCCCTCCCAATATTTTTGATCAAATTGATACCCGCGGCCATTATATTAATGGTGTTCACAGGATAATGTTACACCTCAAAGCAAATAATCTATATTTGCCCGACGACCTCGTTGCTTTAACTGAAAAAGAACTGCAAACCCTTACAGCAGATATTTCAAAGGTATCTGAAAAAGATATTAAGCGGGTAAAGCTGGCCTTATCCTTTTACAAACTTTTACATCAAAAATACGACCTCATGTTCAGCTTAAAATCAGACAGCGAAATCGACCATTATCTTTCACAGTTTAAAATCGATGCGTTTCCGGATATAAATGCGCTTAAAAAATCTCTTATTGAACCTGATTTACAGAAAAAGCTTTGCATGCTGCTTGATTATCTTGAGCTGCTCAAAAAAATAATAATTTCTTCAAAATCGTATGAGGTTAGGGAAGATATTTACAAGAAAAGACATTTTGCCGTTGATATACCGTCTATATACGGATTTTACCACGAAAGAAAATTTGATGCGCTTGGACTTGCCTTTCGGATAGAATCGATAGTCAATGTGCTGTTTGAGAAATTTATTGAAAGCATTGATCTCAGCATTATCACCAGAGCCACTTTTTATCAGATTTATGACCGGTTAATATTGTTTAACAGGGCATTGCAGTTAGATGGAATTTCATCGGTCGAGATGAAGCGTCAACTTGATCTGTTAGCCCATTTGCTCGATGTAAGAGGTTTTACCTTTACCCAGTATGTAGACATATTTAAAGGTATTGCACTTGCTGTAAAAAATATAATTAATGATTATTTCCACAATATCCATGAACAGAACCTGACCGTAATATTGGCTCAAACCCCTGTTGATCGTATTTTAGAAAAATATCTTCCCAAAGAGGAGTCAATTGATTCTGAAGAGATGGCGCACAGGGTATTGGAAGTTTTTTTTCGCGACAAACTGGCTTTGTCATTAGGGCTTCAGCAGCTCGACTTGTTTTTAGGTCGGATACTGAATACACTTTTTC
>JASEIZ010000201.1 GCA_030017395.1 Desulfobacterales bacterium
TCTTTGTATTACAGCGCGCATGTTCCTGTCCGGTAGTATGATTTATTTGGATCAATATTTAGCATGATTATCAAAAATTGACAACAAACTCAAACCAAGGTTTAAGAAATCTCTTGAATATATTTACGTAAAATGCGTAAATATTTTAATGCTTAAAAACAGGAGGTTAAGGCTAATGAAAAAAATTGTTTTGATCTTTATCTTATGTATGTTTCTTGCAGGTTGCGGAACACTGGCAAAAGAATCTGAATTTTATGAGCATGACATAATTTACAAAAACTGGGATCACATGAAATTCAGCATATATGGGTACAAATGTCCTTTAGCAGAAAGTTTAAAGAACATAGATGTAGAAGGTTGGTGGGGCATAGAAGTACCTGTAAATCCTGATAAATAATTATGAGATACAAATACCTGGTCATTGTTTTGCCGGTTTTAATATTTCTTTCCTTTTCTGCCGGAGCTCAATCTGCCGTTAAAAAAACAACCGATCAACTGGGACGATCCATTACCGTGCCTGATAACCCTCAGCGGATTGTATCTCTTGCACCGAGTATCACGGAAATAATTTATGCTTTGGGACAGGAACATCGTTTGGCAGGTGTAAGCAGGTTCAGCGATTTTCCTCCGGAAGCGGCAAAGCTTCCAAAGGTTGGTTCATTTGTGAGGCTCGATCTGGAAAGGATAGTGGCCTTAAAACCGGATCTTTGTATAGCTGTAAAGGATGGCAACCCCAGGGCGGTTGTCGAAAGGCTGGAGTCTCTTCAAGTGCCTGTATATGTTGTAAATCCCCGGAATCTTGATTCTATGATGGAAGCAGTCATCGAGATTGGTGCTCTCCTGAATGCCGGTAAAAAGGCAAAAAGTCTGGTGCAAGACATGCGTTACCGGATTCAGAGAGTGGCGTTTCTGGTGGCAAAACTATCAAGCAGACCGCGTGTATTTTATCAGGTTGGAATTTCTCCCATTGTTTCAGCAGGATCGGATACATTTATCCATGAACTTATTTTGCTGGCCGGAGGGGAAAATCTTGCACAAGGACCCGCCAAATATCCTCGGTTTAGCCGTGAACAGGTTCTGGCCCTTTCCCCTGAGGTTTTTATCATCACCTCCATGGCAAGGGGCGAAGTATTTGAAGGTGTGAAGAAAGAGTGGAGCCGCTGGACGTCAATTCCTGCTGTCCGAGACCAGCGAATTTTCCTGGTGGATTCAAACCTTTTTGACCGCCAGACCCCACGTCTTTTAGACGGGCTTGAACTTCTTGTCAGGCTGATTCATCCAGAAATATTTGAGGAAGAACAGTGAATCATAAAACCCCATTTGTCCTAAAACGTATTATGGTGGTTTCTTTGCTGCTTTTACTTCTTCTTTTAATAACCATGCTTATCGGAATTTCCATGGGGTCGACCGGAAACGGAGTAAAGGCGGTATTACAATCACTGTTTGGAGAAGGAGGGACGGACTCCATTCTGGATACCATTGTCTGGCAAATCCGTTTTCCCCGCGTACTGCTGGCAGCCCTGGTTGGAGCAACCCTTTCTCTGGGCGGTCTCGTTTTCCAGGCGCTCCTTAGAAACCCGCTTGCCGAACCATATATTCTTGGCATTTCAGGCGGCTCTGCTATCGGGGCCATTATCGGCATACTGGCTGGATTATCCCGTTTCCCGGGAGTCAGTTTTACCGCTTTTCTTGGAAGTATTGCCACGCTGGTTTTGCTTCTTATAATGTCATCCGGACAATCTATTCTTAAAACACACACACTGCTTCTTTCCGGTGTAATGGTAAACGCATTCTGCGGCGCAATTATTATGTTCCTTGTTTCAATGACGCAGAACTCCAGGCTCCATAATATTATTTTCTGGCTTATGGGAGATCTTTCCATGAGCGATATTAGACAAGTCGGAATACTCGCGGCAACACTTTTACCCTGTTTTATTATTCTTTTCCTGTATTCACATTCCATGAATCTTCTCCTTGTGGGAAATGAAATGGCCCAGACTATGGGCGTAAACATCAGGAGCGTGACAACGATCCTTCTTGTAACAACATCATTTATGGTTAGTTCAACCGTATGTCATTGCGGCCTGATAGGTTTTGTCGGTCTGGTTATGCCGCATCTGCTGAGGCTTATAATAGGCTCTGATCATCGTGTCCTTGTTCCTGCATGTATTTTGGGGGGCGGGGCGTATATGGTTATATGTGATTTGCTGGCAAGACTTCTTCCTCAGCAGGGGGAAATGCCTGCCGGTGTAATTACCGCCATGATCGGAGCGCCGTTGTTTATATATCTTTTAAAAAGATCAAAGCGATGAAAAAAGCAGTTGATATAAAAGGCTTAAATTTTTCATACAGCGATAATGAAATTTTGAAAAATCTTTCATTTTCGGTTCCTGAAAGAGAATTTTTTATCATAATCGGCCCGAACGGTTCGGGAAAAACAACTTTGATGAAAATAATTGCCGGCATCCTTAAGCCCCAAAAAGGCAGCATTCAAATCCTTGATCGCCCTTTAAAAGAGTATGCCCGGAAGGATCTGGCAAAAACAATTGCCCTTGTTCCTCAAATGGCGGCACTTGATTTTCCGTTTACTGTCACCGAGCTTGTTCTAATGGGGCGTTCCCCACATCTAAGCATGCTTGGATTTGAGCAGGAAAAGGATATGGAAATTGCCGAAAATGCAATGGTCCTTACAGGTGTTGACCATCTTGCGCATAGAACATTAGACCAGTTGAGCGGAGGCGAATGCCAGCGCGTTTTTATTGCCAGGGCTATATGTCAGGAGCCCAAAATCATACTTCTTGATGAACCGACAGCCTCTCTGGATCTTGCCAACCAGATAAAAGTAATGGATTTGATGGATAAACTGAAAAAAGAAATCGGTTTTACCGTTATTGTGGTATCACATGATGTAAACCTTGCGGCTATGTACGGCAGCCATTTGCTATTGCTCAATGCCGGGATAATCGCAAGCCTGGGAAAACCAAAAGATGTGCTGACACGCCATATACTTGAGGATATATATAACTGCAAGCTGCTCGTTGATGAAAGCCCTGTCGGCACTTTTCCGAGAGTTACTCTGGTGCCTCGATCAGAGGGCAGGGGATTAGAGGATGGGGTAAATTTATGAGAGAGATAATATTTATTTTTGGAGGATGCAGGAGCGGTAAAAGCAGGCATGCTCTTGAATTGTCGGACAGCATTCGCGGAGAAAACAGGATTTTTATTGCCACCTGTGTGCCGCTTGATGAAGAGATGAAGCAAAGAGTAGAGCGCCACCAGAAGGAAAGAGGCCAAAACTGGACAACCATTGAGGCGCCGATCCGCCTGCCGGAAGCCATAACTGAAAACCACCTGAAAGCCGATGTAATTGTTGTGGATTGCCTGACCTTCTGGATAAGCAACATTATTTTGAAGACAGATGATCAGGAAACAATTTCCAGGCATATACAAAGCCTGATACAGTCGATTGAAACAGCTCGATGCGCTGTTATCCTGGTTGCAAACGAAGTCGGGGCAGGTATTGTTCCGGATAACGCTCTTGCAAGAAGATTCAGGGATGTGGCCGGGCATGTCAACCAGAATGTGGCGGCATGTTCAGATAAGGTTATATGGATGGGCGCCGGCATTCCTGTAAAGATAAAATAAATAATGAAAAGTTTTATTGCAGCAATACAGTTTATAACAATACTGCCTGTTGGAAAGCCCGGAGCGTTTGAGCCCAAAAGGATGATACAGCTTTTCCCGGTTGTGGGCATAATTGTCGGCCTGCTGATTTCAGCCTTTGATACGGCTATTTTACAATTGTGGCCAAAGCCTGTTGCTTCACTGCTCGATATGATATTTCTTGCTGTCATTACCGGCGCATTTCATCTGGATGGTCTGGCAGACACAGCGGATGGTCTTCTGGGGCACAGGACCAAAGAAGATGCGCTTGTCATCATGAAAGACAGCAGAATCGGCGTTATGGGGCTTGTTGCCGTTGTCTGCGCTTCGGCGAT
>JASEIZ010000202.1 GCA_030017395.1 Desulfobacterales bacterium
TTTTTTCAATGACTTATTATTTTACTCACTGAAAACCGTTTTTGGACAAGAGTGGTAAATTATATATAAGCGAACTTGAAGTTGGTGCTACTTGGAAAGAGGGTTTTAAATTTAAAATTAAACTTACGCCCAAAACAGTATGAGGAAAACGCAGGCAGAGTTTTTTGCTTTTGATGATGAATTGAGGCATTATGCAGACGTGAAAATATCGCTGGATTTTGATGGAGGGGTTAAAGTAAATTATAATAAATTCGGAAATCTTCTGGCTCAAAAGGAGGCAATCGCAGGTAAGAAAAAAGGGGGATGATATGATAACAATAAACAAAAAATTTGTTGTAGATGAACATGGCGATCCAAAAGAGGTGATTATTCTCTGGGAGGATTTTAAGAAAATTGAAGAGATGTTGGGTTTGGATCTGGAGAGTAATGCGATTTATGATCTTAAGCAGGCGCGCAAAGATAGAGAAGCCGGGAATAAAAGCGCCTATGTTGAATTGGATTCAATCTGATGGGTAAAATAATAGTACATCGCCGAGCTGCTAACTATCTTAAAAAGCTTCCACAGGATCGAAAGAATCGTGTAAAAAAGGCCCTTGAACAGGTTGGGAAAGATCCATTGGGATTCTCAGGAGTTATACAAATGGTTGGTGAATGGGCAGGCTATTACAGAATTCGGTTGGGAGATATGCGGATTGTTTTCTGGTTTGATGAGGAAAATGACATTGTATACGTTGACCATATGGGTCCTCGTGGAGATATCTATAAATAATTTTTAATTTCGTTTTCAGTTTCCGTCTGGGAACGAGGCAAACAGCTCAAGGAACTGTCTTATGTAAACCAAAAATTTTAACAGCTTTCAAAACCTTGGCTTTATTGTTAGCAGGGCCTGCATAAATTACCTCCACCAAACTCAATATCCTTCATCAGAGCTATTAATTCCGCTCAAAATCCATCCGTACAGAAGCAGGGGAAAAAATGTCAATGGCAAATATGGGACTTGTTTTTTTCTTCACATTGCGAAAGATTAATCGTTTAAGGAAACCATCGGGGTCGGTTTTTCATTCCTGACATTTTTACTAAATCTGCCAGAAAGGAATTTTAGATTAAGTTTTAACAGCATTAAGGCAGGCACGAGATTACATGTTATAATTATTATTATCTTGTGTTTTGCTGAATATATTCTTTACGTTTTTTCTGATTTCTGACATAATTTTTAACTTCATGGGCAGGCTCAATTGGCAGGCCCAATTTTATTAGGTTTGATTTATCTTTTTAGGAGGAAATAGATGCCTGTTAGACACAATCTATTACTTGAGATAGGTACAGAGGAAATTCCTGCCGGTTATATTGAGCCGGCTCTGAATAGCCTTTCAGCGCTGATTTTACAAAGAATGGATGATGCGCATATTGAACACGGCAAGGCCAGGACTTTTGGAACGCCAAGAAGGCTTGCGGTGGAAATTGCGGATGTTGCCGGCAGGCAGAAGCGCCTGGCAGTCGAGATCACAGGGCCTCCTGAAAGAATCGCTTTGGATAAAGATAACAGGCCGACTCTGGCTGCAAAGAAATTTGCCGAGAAGTTAGGGGTTTCCATTAATAGTTTAACAATCAAGGATACAAAAAAAGGCCGGTATTTATGCGCAAAAAAAACAGAGGGAGGCCTTGCCACAAGCACACTTCTTAAAAGCATTTTGCCTGATGTGATTTTGTCAATCCCATTTCCAAAAACAATGAAATGGGCGGATTTAGCCATTGGGTTTGCAAGACCGATACATTCGATCATGGCCCTCTTGGGAGACAAGATCGTCCCGTTTGCTTTGGGCGATGTAAAAAGCAGCAGATATATTTCTGGGCACAGCTTTATGAGTCCGGGGAGAATCAGGCTTTCTAAACCGGAAGACTACATTGAAATCCTGCGTTCTAACCATGTGTTGGTTGATCCAAAAGAAAGAAAAAAACAGATTGAGAGAGGCATTAATAAAGCAGCCGGCGATTGCGGAGGCAGGGCTTTGCAAGATGATGAACTCGTTGATATTGTAACTAACCTTGTTGAATATCCGGCTGTTGTGGCAGGTGGTTTTGATAAGGAATTTCTTGAGCTTCCACGTGAGATATTGATTACGGCAATGCGAGAGCACCAGAAGTATTTTGCCGTAATTGACAAAGAAAATAATCTGATGCCGAATTTTATTGCAGTGAACAATACATTGGCAAAAGATATGTTTCTGGTTACAAAGGGGCATGAAAGAGTACTCAGAGCCAGGCTTAAAGATGCTCAATTCTTTTACAAAAGCGATGTGGAAAAACCCTTTGAGGATTTTGTGGAAAAATTAAAAGGTGTCCTTTTTCAAGCCGGGCTTGGGACTGTGCATGATAAGGTAATGAGGGTTCAAAAACTTACCGGATATTTGGCAGAAGCTGCAAATTTTGATTCGAATTTTAAAGAAAAGGCATTGGGATCCGCTTATTTGTGCAAAGCCGATCTTGTCAGCCAGGTTGTTGTTGAGTTTCCAAAGCTGCAGGGGGTGATGGGAAGGGTTTATGCCGCTGCTGCTGGAGAACCGGATGAGGTGGCATCTGCTATAGAAGAGTATTATCGGCCAACATATTCGGGCGGCTTGCTTCCTGAAACGGAAACAGGCGCAATTCTCGCAATTGCCGACAAGATCGATTCCATTTGCGGCTGTTTCATAACAGGATTGATTCCAACCGGCGCTTCAGATCCGTATGCTCTTCGGCGACAGGGAATAGGCATTGTTCAGATAATGCTTGACAAGAATTTTTCATTTCACCTGAACCGGCTGATTGAAGAGAGCGTAACATTATTCGGCAAGCAAAATGATAATGAAATTAAGGAAAAAGTTTATATGTTTTTGCAAAACAGGATCGCCAATCTTTTGTCCGAACAAGGATTTTTAAAAGATGTTATAGCAGCAACTGTTTCTGTTTCCATAGATAATGTGCCTGATGTTTGGAGAAGAGCGAGCGCTTTGCAAAAACTTAAAGCCAAGCCGGATTTTGAACCCCTGGCTGTTACTTTTAAGCGTGTTGTCAATATAATAAAAAAAGCCGGCGATTTTGAAGCAAAAAATATTGATGAAGGTCTGTTTGAGCATGAATGCGAAGCTGTTTTATTTGCTGATTATAAAAAAATTAAGAAAAAGGTGCTTGATGATCTTGACAAGGGATTATTTGAACAAGCGCTTTTTGATATAGCTTTATTGCGCGATTCTGTTGATACTTTTTTTGACGGGGTGATGGTAATGGCGGAAGATTCGAGCATACGAAACAACAGGCTTTCTTTGCTGAAACAGATTGAAGAACTATTTAAATTGTTTGCCGACTTTTCAAAAATTTAAAGCAAATTGCGTGGGGCCTTTAAAATTTTATTAAATCCGCTGTTTTTATCTTCACTTTTTTTATGGAATTATTAGACAAGCTTAAAAGATTTTTTGATCTCTCCTCGTTTCGCCCAGGCCAGGAAGAAGTGATCAGAACAATGCTGGAAGGCAAAGATGCTCTGGTGGTCATGCCGACTGGAGGAGGAAAATCTCTGTGCTACCAGCTTCCCGCCTTAATCCTTGAAGGAACAGCCCTTGTTGTTTCTCCCCTTATTGCTTTAATGAAAGACCAGGTGGATGTTCTCCAAAAAAGAGGGATTGCCGCATCGTTTATCAACTCAACCATTTCTCCGGCAAAGCAAAAACAGGTGCTCGAACAACTTGAAGCAGGAGACTTAAAGCTTTTGTACGTTGCTCCTGAACGGTTTCGCCAGAAGGAATTTCTCAACTCTCTTTCTGTTTCCAGAATCAGTTTTGTGGCAATAGATGAAGCACATTGCATTTCCCAGTGGGGCCACGATTTCCGTCCTGAATACCGGCAGTTGGTGGATGCCCGTGCCACTTTTCCTCATGCCGCT
>JASEIZ010000203.1 GCA_030017395.1 Desulfobacterales bacterium
GTTATCGGTTCACGGTTGAAAAAAAACAGAAAATAGAGGAGAATTATAAGGCCCTCTTTTGAAGATTTAGAAGTTTGGAAAAAATCTTGTAGATTATTAGTACATCTTTATGAACTGAACAGCGAGCGCATTCCCCGCTGCTTGCGGCGGGGAGCTTCAAAAAACTGTGAACTGTGAACCGACAACCGTGAACCGTTACTATAAATAATATGATTGATAAAATAAATATATGCTATGCAAATTTTAGTCGTGCGCTTCAAATCGTTTTAGCTGCTGTTTTACTGGTTGTCGCCGGTTGTGCGGGAAGGCAGGAATTTAAGAAAATCGATGTTCCTGAAGCGGATATGCAGTCATATCTCGCCGACAAGCCGGCAACACTCAGGCCCGGGTTTCGTGCCATACTTGAAGAGGGAAAAAGAAACTATGTTTTAAACAATATGCGTGTCGGCATAGATGCCTTGCTGTTAGGACATCGTGAGATTGCAAAAAGGTGTTTTGACAATGCCTTAAGTCATATCGAAGCTGTTTTTGCTGATAATGAAAATGCAAAAAAAGCAAGAAGTCTGTGGTATGAAGAGGGCATGAAAGATTTTAAGGGCGAGCCCTATGAGCGCGCTATGGCATATTATTACAGAGGGCTTTTATACCTGGCAGACAAAGATTACGAGAATGCGAGGGCATGTTTTAAAGCAGGCATCATACAGGATGCATTTGCCGAAGAAAACCAAAACCGCTGTGATTTTGCCCTGTTGTTGTTTTTGGAAGGATATTCTTCTCTGAAGCTTGGAGATCATCAATTGGCAACAGCGGCTTTTAATGAATTGAAAAAGTTGCGGCCTGACTTTATTCTACCCCCCAGCGATTCTAATCTCCTGTTAATTGTTGAAACAGGAACATCCCCGCGTAAACTTGCCGATGGTGTCGGACATGGAGAGCTAAAATTCTTCAGGGGCCGCAATATTATGGAAAAACGGGTTACGATCCATATAAATGATAAGGAATTAGCAGCCTACCCAATAGAAGATATAGCATGGCAGGCCATGACGCGCGGAGGAAGACCTGTTGACAAAATAATCAAGAACCAGGTTCAATTCCGCAAAACCCAAGAAAAAATCGGAACTACCTTGACGGATATCTCGTCAAATATGCTATTGGCAAGCCCTATAACTTCGCATTCCGATACCCTGTCCGGGGTAAGCGCCGCGCTGGGAATTCTGGGTGTTGCTGAAATGGCGATTGCAGCAAGAACGCGCACTCATGCCGACACACGCTACTGGAATAACCTGCCCGACTCTGTGCATATCCTTTGCCTCAAAATCGCTCCGGGCTCTTACCAGTTAAAAACAGAATATTTAAACGACTCTTCTGTTAAGGTTTCCGAAGATATTGAAAAAATCAAAATACCTTCCCTTGATACGAACAGCATGATACTTTTGTGGAAACGTCCCGGCATAAATTATATTTGGCGCGCCCGGCAGGATTCGAACCTGCGACCCCCGGATTCGTAGTCCGGCGCTCTATCCGGGCTGAGCTACGGGCGCGCATAAAACTTTTTATGCCATACCAATCTTTATGTCAATGGTAAGTTAAAATATATTTAAGTGTTCACAGTTAACGGTTTACAGTTGTCGGTTCATGGTTCACAGTTTTTTTAATGAATTTTGTAATGATCAAAACATAAAAGTAAAAGGCTGAAAGCTCAAAGCTAACAACCAGTAAATAGTTCATTGAACCACAATAGCGAGCGCATTCCCCGTAGCTTGTGTACAGGGTTCTTCAAAAAACCGTGAACTGTGAACCGACAACCGTGAACGGCTACTTATTTTATTTATATCGTGGATACAACTCATATAAAATTTATGAAACTGGCATTAAAGGAAGCGGCAAAAGCCAAACAAAAAGATGAAGTTCCAGTTGGAGCGCTTCTTGCTTCGGAATCGGGCAAGATACTCTCATACGCACACAACCAGGTCATAGGCCTTGCCGATCCCACAGCACATGCTGAAATATTGGCAATACGTAAAGCAGCCAAAAAAATCCAAAATTATAGATTGTTAAAAACAACCCTGTATGTTACGATTGAGCCTTGCATTATGTGTATGAGCGCGATTATACACGCCAGAATATCAAGGGTTGTTTTTGGCGCAAACGATCCAAAATGGGGAGCGTCAGGTTCGCTGTACAACCTGGCGGATGATACGAGGTTAAATCACAGACCTGAAATTATTTGCAATGTTTGCAACGATGAATGCAAAAACATAATTCAGGCTTTTTTTCGCACAAAGCGCAAATTAGTCGAGTAGAAAAACAGTCGGGTGGTCAAGCAGGGAAATGGTCGAGTTGGGAATTACAAAGCAAAAAGGAGCAGGCAATGGCTAATATTGTTATTGTTGGAACTCAATGGGGAGATGAAGGGAAAGGTAAGGTTGTGGATCTGCTCGCAGAATTTGCAGATATTGTTGTCAGGTTTCATGGCGGAAATAATGCCGGCCATACAATGGTTGTAAACGGCGAACAGTTTATCAGCCATTTAATCCCTTCGGGCATATTGCAGAAAAAAACCTGTCTTATCGGAAACGGAACGGTAATAGATCCGGAAGTTCTTATAGAAGAGCTCGATTATTTAAAGAGCAGGGGTATTGATGTTGGGCTGGACAAGCTTATGATAAGCGAAAAAGCTCATATTATCATGCCCTATCATAAACAGATAGATATTGCCCGTGAAAAGATGAAAGGCGATAAGAAAATCGGAACAACAGGACGCGGAATCGGGCCATCCTATGAAGACAAGGCAACCCGCAGGGGAATACGATTTGTCGATCTTATTGATCCGGAAGTTTTTAGGGAAAAGGTAAAAACCATATTAGAAGAAAAAAATTTCTATCTTAAAGAATATCTTTCCTCTAATCCGTTAGATTTAGATGACATAATCGATAAATATTCTGAATATGCCGAAATACTCGCCCCGTTTGTTACAAACATTTCCCTTATAATTAGCCGGGCAATTAAAGAGGGAAAGCAAATCCTTTTTGAGGGCGCTCAGGGAACCCATCTTGACGTTGATCACGGCACTTACCCTTATGTCACCTCATCCAACACTGTTGCTGGAAATGCCTGCGCCGGCGCCGGCATTGGCCCGAAAGAAATCACAGGTGTAATCGGAATTGTAAAGGCCTATACCACAAGGGTTGGGCAAGGCCCCTTCCCCTCGGAACTCTTTGACGAAACAGGAGATATCCTTCAGAAAAAAGGGGCTGAGTTCGGCGCGACAACCGGCAGAAGACGCAGGTGCGGATGGCTTGACACGGTAATACTGCGCAATTCCGTGCGTTTAAATGGCCTCTCGGGCCTGGCTATAACCAAGCTGGATGTATTGGGAGGGCAGAAATTTCTTAAAATATGCACCGGCTATGAATATGATGGAAAGATTATTAATGATTTCCCTGCAAATCTCAATATTCTTTCCGCATGCAAACCAGTATATGAAACAATACCCGGATGGCCGGAAGATATTTCTAATATTCGAAAACTTGAAGATTTGCCTCAAAATACAAAAAATTATCTCGATCGAATTGAAGAACTTGCTGAAACCCCGATACAAATAATATCGCTTGGCCCTGCAAGAGAAGAAACAATAATTCTTAGTAATCCTTTTAGTTAGAAGCTGTTTTAAAAAACCGTTAGGCATCCTTCATAATCGTATAAAAGAAGTTGACGCTTTAGAGAACTCGCAAGTGAAATAAAAATTGTAAAATGTCGGGACGTGGCTCAGTCTGGTAGAGCACAGCGTTCGGGACGCTGGGGTCGCTGGTTCAAATCCAGTCGTCCCGACCATTTTGCTTCTAAATTACTCAAGTTTCGCACCCCTGAAACGGCGTAAAACCAGTTAATGCCTCACTAAGTGC
>JASEIZ010000204.1 GCA_030017395.1 Desulfobacterales bacterium
AACAACCTACTGATTAAGAGTCAGGTGCTCTGCCTAGTTGAGCTAACGGCCCCTTTTACTTCAAGCATAAAAATTAAAAAAGTTTTTTTATCAATTTAAAAATTGTTTGTCAATTTTTTTTACCCATTTAAGTTCTATTTATACAAATTCTTTTTGATTTTCCAATGGATTTAAAGTAGCATGCTAAAAAATACTTAAGCCGGATAAAAACTTTTAAAAAAGGACGGTTTAAAAATGGACTGCAAAAAATCTCTTAAACTATTTAATCGAGCTTTAAATGTCATGCCTGGAGGTGTCAACAGCCCCGTTCGTGCATGCAAATCGGTCGGTACAAAACCAATATTTATAAATTATGCCGATGGGAGCATGCTTGTTGATGCGGACGGCAATAAATATATAGACTATGTCTGTTCATGGGGGCCCATGATACTCGGGCACAGGCACTCCTCAGTCATTAGGGCTCTTGCGTCTGCTTTGAATCGGGGAACAAGTTTTGGGGCGCCAACCGACCTGGAAATTAAACTCGCTGAAATGATCATAGAGGCCTTCCCCTCAATAGATATGGTCAGAATGGTAAACTCCGGCACAGAAGCGACCATGAGTGCTATAAGGCTTGCTCGCGGATTCACTGGCAGAGACACGATAATTAAGTTTGACGGATGCTATCATGGTCATGCAGACTCCCTTCTTGTAGAGGCAGGGTCGGGCATTGCCACTTTGGGCATTCCCGGAAGCCCGGGTGTACCCAAATCCTTTGTAGCGCACACACTGTCTCTCCCTTATAATAACATCGAGTGTGTCAAAAATGTTATGAGGGATAAAGGCGATAAGATTGCCTGCATAATAGTTGAACCTGTTGCGGGAAACATGGGTCTGGTGCCGCCTGTTGACGGTTTCCTGAAAACTTTGAAAGAACTGGCTGAAAAAAATGGCAGCTTGCTTATATTTGACGAGGTTATGACCGGTTTCAGGGTAGCATACGGAGGCGCTCAATCTCTTTACGGTATATCTCCGGATCTTACATGCCTTGGTAAAATCATTGGAGGCGGGTTGCCTGTCGGCGCGTATGGAGGCAAACGCGAAATCATGGAACATATAGCCCCACATGGTAATGTGTATCAGGCAGGCACTTTGTCCGGCAATCCTCTTGCCATGGTAGCAGGCATTGCGACACTTGCGCAGCTAAAAAAACCGGCCTTTTATAACGCTCTGGATGAAAAGGCTGGCAAACTCGCCACCGGCCTTGAAAAAGCAGCTGAAAAAGCAAAGATAAAGGCAACGATAAAAAGGGTGGGTTCAATGATAGGTCTTTTCTTCACTGATAAAAATGTTATTAATTTTGACGATGCAAAGACCTGCGATCTTGATATGTTTGCAGCCTTTTACAAGGGGATGCTCGAAAAAGGTATTTACCTCGCCCCATCCCAGTTTGAAACAATTTTTATTTCATCGGCTCATAGCGTAAAAGATATAAACACTACAATAAAAGCGGCGGAAAAGGTGCTGGGGACCCTTAAGGGATAGACTTTGCCCTTCCTATGGAAAGATCGTGCAAAGGAATCAGTATGTCCGCCATCTTCTTTATCTTTTGGGCAGAATCATAAGCCTCCATCACATTAATATGCACACCTGACGCAACGGCAGGTCCTTTTGAAGGAAAATTTTTTTCATTACAACAAAAACCTGTGATAATCGCCTTCCCGTTTGAAGTGTTTATTGAAATAGACTGGCCCCCGACAGTATGACCGGGCGTAAAAATTACATCGATCCCGTCAAATATATTGGCGTCGCCATCCACTTCAATCACATTAACATCATCAAGCACATCTGAATAATATCTGTGATCGATCGGATGGGGGTTTTTAAAAAATTTAAGCTCGGCCTTTTGGACATAAACATCTGCGCCCTTACACTTAAAATCGTTTTCACAATGATCATTGTGAAGATGGGTATGAATAATCACATCAATTTCTTGAGGCTTCAGATTCACAGTAGCAAGCGCCTCTTCAAATTCAAATATTTCAAATCCACACTTTTCCACTGTCCCATCAGGCACAACAAACTGTTCAAGCCCTGTATCAACCAGAATATTTTTGTTTCCTCCCTTTATGCAAAAAACATAAATGGGAAGAAGAATCCTTTTCCCGTAATCACGAAGATAGGTCATGACCCCCTGGTCTGTTTCATTAATGCCAACGGCCAGAGGATGAATTGTATATTCCTGCATAATCACCTCGTTTTAGTAATTTTGATAGATTCGTAAAAAGTTATGCCTCTTACAGATAAGCTGCCCGGCTTATTCTCGTCAGATCAACTTATCGGTTATTTCTTACAAACCCAAGGTAAATTGAAGCTCCCCGCCGCAAGCAGCGGGGAATGCGCTCGCTGTTCAGTTCAATATTCAATGACCAAAACATGTCCGCCAGAGTCCTTTGGCGGGTTTTGGTCATATACGGGTTTGGGATTTTGAATTTTGGTCATTGTAATTTATTTGATATTTGTGATTTGTTATTTATAATTTGCAATCAACTGAGATCTCTGACCTCTCCGAACTTGGTTCGCTCAATCCCCCTTAATCTTCAAAGCCTCATCATACACTATGTTTTTAGGGATATTATATTTCTTTGCTATTTCTTTTGCAATGTCGGACAGGCCAACTTTTGCGGATGCCAGCCTCTTTTTTATTTCCTCTCTTGCCTTTTCCAGGGGAACATCTTTATTCTCTTCTTCTCCGGCAACAAGAAGTGTGCATTCTCCTTTTATTGATGGACGTTCTTTCAACGATCTGAGAATCTTGGATAAGTTACCTCTGACAAACTCCTCATGAAGCTTGGTCATCTCACGGCATAATACACCCTTTCTGTCGCCAAGATTCAATATTATTTCCTTTAAAAGTGTTTGTATGCGCCTTGGAGATTCATAAAATATTATTGTTTTTTGCTCAAAAGCCAGTTTTCTTAACTGCTCAAGCCTCTTTCCCTTTTTTCTGGCCAAAAAGCCGATGAAAACAAAGGAATCGGTTGGCATTCCCGAAACGCTAATGGCGGTGACGGCTGCAGATACGCCGGGTATTGGAATAACTCTTATATCCCTTTCTATGGCCGCCTTTATTAATTGATAGCCTGGATCGGAGACGGTCGGCGTTCCGGCATTCGACACAAGCGCTACAGATAACCCGGAGTTAAGTTTATCAAGCAGGTTCTTCGTACGTTCCCTTTCATTATGTTCATGATAAGAAATAAGACGGCGTTTAATATTATGATGCGATAGAAATCTTAATGTATGCCTTGTGTCCTCTGCAGCGACAAGATCGACTCTTCCAAGAATATTGAGGGCTCTTAAAGTGATATCCTCCCTGTTCCCGATCGGAGTGGCAATAACATAAAGGTCCCCTTTTTTGCCGGGCTTTTCAGGATTATTTGTAGGCAAGTTCAAAGGCATTTTTGATTATCTTAATGTTTGGGCTCTCTTTTGCTTTTGCCGAATTAATAGCCACCACGTCAAACCTTGCCTTTGCATTACTTTGTTTTGTGGATTTAAGATAATATAAGGCTACCATTGAAATTTTTTTCTGTTTTTTTGGAGTTACCGCCAATTCAGGGCGACCGAACCGGCTGGATTTTCTGGCTTTTACTTCTATAAAAACAAGGGTTTCCCCCTGTTTTGCGATTATGTCGATTTCGCCGAGTTTAGTGCGGTAATTTAGCTCGATTATCCTGTATCCCTGCTTTTTAAGGCAATCGACGGCAACAGATTCACTTTTTTCGCCGAATTTCTGATACTTAGTCGTCATAACAATGCCTCTATAGTTTTTCGGCATCCTTCACAACAAGTCAAAAGTGATGGCCTCGTAAAAAGTCTTGAAATCGTCATGCCGGACTTGATCCGGCATCCAGAACGCA
>JASEIZ010000205.1:0-3411 GCA_030017395.1 Desulfobacterales bacterium
TTTCGCCGGAATGACGAAAAATGGTGTTTTTCGACTTTTTACGAATTCATCAAACATTAATGAATTCGTAAAAAGTGAAGCTCCCCGCTTTAAAAGGCGGGGGTTCTGCCTGGCAGCAACGCTTCGCAGCCCGTTAAGAAAATTAAACATTTTTTATAGCTCCCCTTGACCCCGCCCCAAAAGACGGGGCTTGCGGGGAGCAACCCTGTTAAATTTATCAAGGATTATATAATATATGCAAAATTATTACCACACATTTCATATACCTGTTATGGGTACAGGACATTCGGTCGACACCCCTATCCGTGTTGCCCCGCTTGGTATTACATCTGTAATTTCTCTCGTAGATGATATTTTGCTTGAAAAAATCAGAAAATATTACTGCAACATGTATTCAATGCCGTATCACAGGATTCTTAAGAAAGCAAAGGATGGCAGGGCAAAACGGGTTACAGCTTATCTTGAAACAGTTGGCAAGATAGTCCAGATTAAAATGAAAAATATCAAAAAACAGCCTTTTTTTAAAAAAAATGATAAAACAAAATACTTTGAGCTTCTGCCTGATAAATCCCCGCTAAAAATAGAATATAACAAACTTCTAAAAATGAAGGCGGGGCCTAAAAGAAATTTGCTGGCAAAAGATTTGACAAATAGAATGCTGCCGGGCTCTATAGACGTAAACATTATGGTAAAACTTGACAGGGCTTATTATGATAACGTCCAGCCAATTGTTGATGAGTTCAGCGATGCCAAAACAGCGCTTAGAGGATATGCCAACAGCAGCCTTGAGTCAGCCATCGTATTTTCCGCAGGCATTAATCAACGCTTGTTTGATTATATGACCCGTTTCAAGGAGTTTTACAGAGATAAAACAGGTAAAAGCAAAAAGAAAATAATTCTAAAGGTCAGTGATTTCCGTTCGGCCATTATTCAGGGCAAGTTTTTAGCAAAAAAAGGGTTGGAAGTCTATGAATTCCGAATTGAATCGGGTCTTAATTGCGGTGGGCATGCCTTTCCTTCAAACGGGGTTTTACTTCCCGATCTTTTAAAGGAATTCAAAGAGAAACGTCATAGCCTCGCTGCAGAATTCCTGCCACTGATACAGAAATATTACAAAAAAATGGGCTGGGAATATCCTGAAAAAGCTTTAAGCGACAAGCCGATTATTACCGTGCAAGGCGGAATCGGCGTTCACGGCGAAGACCGCAGGCTCAGAGAGCAGTTTGGGATGGATCTTACAGGCTGGGCCAGCCCCTTTTTACTGGTGCCTGAAACCACCTGCGTGGATACCACCACGCGTGAGCTTTTAAGACGTGCCGGCCAAGAGGATCTATACCTGAGCAATGTTTCACCAATTGGCGCCCCCTTCAACAACATACGCAAATGCGGATCCGAAATCCACTCAAATAAAATGATCGCTAAGGGCACGCCAGGCTCCCCGTGCGCCAAGGGTTTTCTTGCATCCGATACCGAGTTTACCAAAAAGCCGATTTGTCTTGCCTCCAGGCAGTATCAGAAAATGAAGCTGGAAAAAATAACAAATATGGATATTTCTGATAAGGAAAAAGAACAGCTAAGCCTTAAAGTTGTTGAAAAAACATGTCTCTGCGATCATCTTGGGAATGGAGCGCTTATTGCCTTAGGAATCGCCGATGAAAAAAACTCGCCTCAGTCAATATGTCCCGGACCAAATATTGCCTGGTACAATAGATTATACTCGCTTAAAGAGATGGTAGACCATATCTATGGAAGATGCCCATCACTGGTTCCATTAAAACGGCCCCACATGTTTGCCGCCGAGATAGTGATGTATGTGGATTATTTTGAAAAACTGGTAACTAATAGCGCCTGCACCCAGATCGAAATAAAAAGACTGTATGATTTTAAAAACAATCTTGAACAGGGAATGGATATCTGCCTTGATATTGCCAAAATGAAACCGTATCATGAAGAAAATCTGGCTTCTATTCCTCCATGTGTTGAAGAGCAAAGGAAACGCTTAAGAGACATCTATGCCTCTTTTAAAGAAAATACAACAATAATTACGCAAAAGCATAAGGATAATATACCCGCAATGATGGCCATATAAAATGAAGATAGCCTTTGCTCATTATCATCTTAAAACCGGCGGGGTAACGACTGTATTAAGGCAACAGATTGAAGCTGTAAAAAACGATTGTGAGATTCTTGTTCTTACCGGAGAACTTCCTGATTCCCCCTTCCCTGCCGATATAAAACATATTCCCGGACTTGCTTATTACGGCAGGTCATCCCAAAAAACATTTAATCCCAAAAAGGTCGCAGAATCAATAATCAAGGCAATCCATTCAAAATGGAAACAGGGATGCGACATTCTGCATATTCATAATCCCTTGCTTGCCAAAAATAAAATTCTTTTAAAGATTTTACACGAACTGCAAAAAAGGGAAACCAGGCTTTTTTTGCAGATCCATGATTTTGCAGAAGACGGCCGTCCATTATCATACTTTGATGAGGATGAATATGTGCCTGACTGCCATTACGGTGTAATAAATTCTCGCGATTACAATGTGCTGCTTAAGGCAGGTTTAAAAAAGAAGGGTCTGCATAAGATTTTCAACACAATAAAACCTTTCGAACTTAAAAAAAAAGCTGCAAAAGCAGAAAACTTTGTTCTATATCCGATCCGCGCCATTAGAAGGAAAAATATCGGCGAAGCAATTCTTTTATCTTTGTTTTTCAAAAATCATGAGGCTCTTTTCATAACTCAACCGCCAAACAGCCGGATCGATATTACAAGTCATGATGGATGGAAAAATTTTGTAAAAGAAAACGGTCTCGATATACTGTTTGAGGCTGGATTAAAATATGACTTCAGACAGCTTGTCCTTTCCGCAAAATTTCTTATTACAACAAGCATAACAGAAGGTTTCGGTTTTTCATTTCTTGAACCATGGACGGCTAAAAAAATACTTTGCGGAAGAAAGCTTCCGGATATATGTTATGATTTCAAACAAAATGGGATTAAGCTCGATCATCTTTATACAAAACTCCTCGTTCCTGTAAAATGGGTTAACAAAAAAGAGCTTTATGAAAGATGGAGGGTATCTGTTTTAAAAACCTGTTCTTTGTTTAATTACAAAATTGATAACAAAAATATTGAAAAAGGTTTCTCTGTGATAACAAAAAATAATAATATTGATTTTGGGTTGCTGGACGAAGCATTTCAAAAGCAGATAATCTCCTGTGTGCTCTCGGATAAAAAGAATGGAAACCGGCTGCGGTCTCTTAATCCGTATCTTTTACATATCGGAGAAATAAAAAATCAAGAGGAATTGATACAAAATAATATGAAGGCCGTGCTCAGCAATTATAATGATACAATATATAAGAAAAAGCTTTTTGAGATATACTCAAATGTATGCGACAATC
>JASEIZ010000205.1:3421-3860 GCA_030017395.1 Desulfobacterales bacterium
CCGATTAAACAAAGGATAGATAAAAAGATTCTCCTTTCAGAATTTTTGAATTTGCAAAAATTCAGCCTTCTTAAATGGGGCGATTATGTTTAATAAAAAGCTTATATCACAATATATAGTTCCTCTTTCCCCTATTCCAACCACACTTTGCCAAAGCGGAAATTTAAAAAAAAAGATAAAATGCATGATTTTTGATGTTTACGGCACACTGTTTATCAGCGGATCCGGCGACATCAGTATAGCAAAGAAAAAGTCCTCGGAAGAATACATAGAAACATACAAACTGGAACAATTGCTGATTGAATTCAAAATAAGAAAAAACGCTGAAGCAGTTTTGAATGATCTTTTCTCGGCTATTGAAAAAAAACACGTAAAACTAAAAAAACAGGGGATTGACTTCCCTGAAGTCGAGATAGACCGCATATGGATGAGCATTCTA
>JASEIZ010000206.1 GCA_030017395.1 Desulfobacterales bacterium
ATTTTTTCAATGACTTATTATTTTACTCACTGAAAACCGTTTTTGGACAAGAGTGCATTGCATTATAAAAAAATGTATCAATACCTGAGAAATGCTTTTATTATAATATGTTGCCTTGCAATGGTTTTGTGCTGTTATACGTCGACAAATTGTTATGTTCTGCAAGGGCCGCATCTTCTGGATTTAATGATAAAAAAATACGGAGACACCAAAAAACTTTTAGTTTCTCAAAATCTGATTTTTTACGACAATACCAAGCAGATGGGCGCGGTTAAAATAAATGAAACATTAAGCTATGTTTTTCCTGAAGAGTTTCGCTCCGATATTTTATCTGAAAACACTCAAAAAATTCATGTAGTATCAAAAGACCAGACATTAACAATAATCGATGGAAAAATCGCGGATGATTTTCAATCAGTATTTGATATTTATAAAGATATTATTCTTTATCGTTCCAGAATATTACTTGAAAAAAGGCTTGGCATGCTTGGGGTTGACGGATCAATTTCAAGTCTGGGACGTTTTCGCGGTAAAACAGCCTATATAGTAGGTGCTCAGTATCCTGACGAATCAGTGCCTCAGGTATGGATAGACAAAGATACGTTCACGCCGATTCGCTGGATAATCAGCAAAAAGGCGGAAAGCGGCATGCAGGATACCACGGAATTCAGGTATATTGAATGGAAGAAGTTCGACAAAAACTGGTATCCAATGCGTATAGAAATTTATCAAAATAATACTTTGCTGCGCGAAATCGTCGTTGATAATATTGATATAACCCCCTCATTTTCAGAAGATTTTTTTAATATCAAGAAACTGCAATCAACCTACATCGAGGCCGGTCAGACAGGGCAGAAACAAAGCAACCTGGAAGAATTAAGCGAGATTCAAAAAACCATTGAAGAATTCAAAAAAATATATAAATAGTTGTAACCGTTCACGGTTTACAGTTATCGGTTCACGGTTGAAAAAAACAGATTGCACAAGGATCGGCTGCGGATCTGAGAACCGACAACCGTGAACAGTTACAAACAGTTTTCGTTCAAACACTAAACAAACTGGTTTCGGCGAGGTTATTACATGCATTATGATACAAAATTTATAATTGTTACAGGTGGAGTTCTTTCATCACTTGGAAAAGGGCTGGCTTCCGCATCTATTGGAGCGCTTCTTGAAAGTCGCGGGCTCACTGTTACGATTCAGAAACTCGACCCTTATATTAATGTCGATCCCGGAACAATGAACCCTTTCCAGCACGGGGAGGTTTTTGTAACAGATGATGGTTCTGAAACCGATCTGGATCTTGGGCATTACGAGAGGTTTACCCACGCAAAACTTGGCATGGACAATAACTTTACAACCGGCAAAATATACAATTCCGTCATAACCAAGGAACGCAGAGGAGATTATCTGGGAGGCACTGTCCAGGTTATTCCGCATATTACAGATGAAATTAAGAAAAGCATCAAGCTTGCCGCTAATGGGGTGGATATAGTCATTGTTGAGATAGGCGGCACAATAGGCGACATAGAAAGCCTTCCTTTTCTGGAAGCAATTCGGCAATTTAAAACAGATGTAGGCAAGGAGAATATTCTATATATCCATCTAACCCTTGTTCCTTATATTGCTGCTGCCGGAGAGCTAAAAACAAAGCCGACCCAGCATAGCGTAAGGGAACTCAGAAGCATAGGCATTCAGCCCGATATACTGCTTTGCCGTACCGACAGATACCTGTCTAAAAGCATCAAGTCCAAGATAGCTCTTTTTTGCAACGTGGATGTTGATGCGGTAATCACCGCCAAAGATGTTGGGTGCATTTACGAAGTACCTCTGATTTTTCACAAGGAAGGACTTGATGACAAGATTGTTAAACTGCTTAAAATGCATACAAAACCACCCGAGCTTGATGCATGGGAAGAGCTTATCAAAAAGTATAAAAAACCAAAATATTCCGTTAATATAGCTATAGTCGGAAAGTATGTAGATCTGACGGAATCATATAAGAGTTTAAACGAAGCTTTGTCTCATGGCGGAATCGCCAATGATTGTAAAGTGAATTTTATATTTGTTGATTCAGAAACTATTGATGATAATAACTGCGCCGGCACTCTTGAAATTGCTGACGGCATACTGGTCCCAGGCGGGTTTGGATCGCGCGGTATCGAAGGCAAAATATGTGCTGTTAAACATGCAAGAGAAAACAAAATTCCGTTTTTTGGGATATGTCTGGGAATGCAGATAGCGGTTATTGAGTTTGCGCGCAATGTGGCCGGCATGCCGGATGCCCACAGCAGCGAGTTTGACGAAAAAACCCCATACCCTGTTATCTATCTGATGGTTGAGTGGTATGATGACAAAACCAAAACCATGCAAATACGTGATAAAAGTTCGGACAAAGGCGCTACAATGCGCCTTGGAGCATATCCATGCAAAATCACGCAAAAAACCTTTGCTTTTGAAGCTTACGGCATGGAAAATATTTCGGAAAGGCATCGTCACAGGTATGAATTTAACAATGCTTATAAAGACAAGCTCGAGGGAAGCGGACTTGTCATAAGCGGCACATCACCGAATGAAGAACTTGTTGAAATTGTCGAAATTAAAGACCACCCGTGGTTTTTAGGCTGTCAATTTCACCCGGAATTTAAATCGCGCCCAATGGAGCCTCATCCCCTGTTTAAAGACTTTATCAAGGCTTCTCTTAAGCAGGCACAGAACTAACCATGACAAAACTGTCTCCGGCGGACAATCAAACTGTTACAATTTTTATATTTACCGCAGAACCACAGAAGATACGATGTTCTGCATTTTAAGGCAGGGAAGCTCACTTTTTTAACAGTAAAATTGCGTTTTCCGGGCAGATCTGGGCGCAGATTGAGCAGCCAGCACACATATCCGGGTCGATTTTAACCTTTTCATCCTGGATATAAAATGCAGGGCATGCGAGCTCATTGACGCAATTTTTGTGATTTTTGCATTTATCGCTGATATAAAACGGCAGGGCCTTGAGCATTTTCAGGCTCCTGGCATAAAGGGTGCACATCTGTTTTGATATAACGACCGATACCCCTTTATAATTAAGGGCTTTTTTTACAGCCACAACACTCTTTTTAATATTGTAAGGTCTGATGACTGTAACGTGGGACACACCGATTCCCCTGACAACATTTTCAATGGAAACATGACCGAACCCTTCAAGATTTAATTTTTTCATATCAACTCCGGGATGCGGCTGATGTCCTGTCATGGCGGTAGTGCCGTTGTCTAAAATAATCAGCGTAAAATTGTGGTTGTTGAAAACAGCGTTTATCAGTCCTGGTATGCCTGAGTGAAAGAAGGTTGAATCTCCGATAAAGGAAATGACCTTCTTGTCCGTAGCTTTTGAGAAACCGCAGGAAGTTCCGACAGATGATCCCATGCAGATGAGAAAATCGGCCATAGAAAGAGGGGGTAGCAAGCCAAGGGTATAGCATCCGATATCTGTCGGACATATGGTTTCCATGCCCTCTGCCGCTTTTTTAACCGCGTAATAGGTGGCTCTGTGAGAGCAGCCGGCGCAAAGATTAGGGGGCCGCTGTGGAATTTCCGGTATATTGGAAAGATCGACAGCCTCCGGCAAAGTATATGGAACATCAAAATATCTTGCCAGGCATTGCCTTACAAGACCGGGATTAAACTCGTAAAGACGTGAAAAAAGGTCCTTGCTTTTACCATTTATAGGCAGGATTAATCCTTCCTCCTGGGCGAGCGCCTTTACGCTTTCTTCCATATAAGGCTCGCCTTCTTCTACAATTAGAGCCTTTTTACATTCTTTTAAAAAATTCTTT
>JASEIZ010000207.1 GCA_030017395.1 Desulfobacterales bacterium
TATGCCCCTTTTTGGATTATATATCGAGCCGTATCCGCTTAACCAGTGTGAAATTATCTTCTCAACAAACTCCTTCTGATCTGCCAGAGGAGTTACAATATATAATGATCTCACACCGTATGTTTTTGCCGCTCTTGACATATCGTGCAGATCAAGATTTGTCACGGCAGAAGTTATTGTTCCGCCATTCTTATTTACCACCGGATAATGTGTCAGGGCTACATAAAGATTTGGCATGTATGATTTTTTCAATATCTCGGCGCCATTTTTTCAGGATTTCAACCTCGTTTTCGCTTACAGGCATTTTCTCCAAAAGGTCTTTTCTTTTCAGGAACGTGCGTATTAAAGATTCTTCGAGCCTCCATTTTTCAATTTCCATGTGATTACCCGACAGCAACACTTCCGGAACTTCAGACCCTTCAAAGGTTCTCGGTCTTGTATATTGCGCATATTCCAGGAGGCCGTTTGAAAACGAATCATTTTCCGCTGAATCTTTGCCGCCAAGCATGCCCGGGATTAATCTTGCCGTCGCATCAATGACGACCATGGCTGCCGGTTCTCCGCCCGTGAGCACATAATCACCGATTGAAATTTCATAATCTATGAAATCATGACAAATCCGTTCATCAATCCCCTCGTAGCGGCCACATACAAGAATAAGCCCTTCAAACGATGCGAGTTCACAAGCAAGACTTTGATTAAAAATACGCCCCTGAGGAGTCAATAATATGGTTTTTGCCGATGGAGCTTTCTTTCTTGCCACCCGGATAGCTCCAGCCAGAGGCTCAGGCTTCATGACCATTCCACAACCACCGCCATAAGGTCTGTCATCAGTAACCCGGTGTTTGCCTTCTGCAAAATCCCTGATATTTATGGCTGAAGCGCCAATCTTCTTTTGTTCTATCCCCCTTCTAATAATACCATAGCTCCAAAACACATTAAACATTTCCGGGAAAATAGTAAGAACAATAAAATTAATCACTTGTCAAAGATCTCTTTATAAACCTTCAGGCAGGTCAACCCGCATGATCTTCTGTTTAAGATCGATTTCTTTAACCACAGATTCGAGACCTGGAATAAGTATTTCATCATCATCATTTTTTACGACATAGACATCGTTGCTTCCTGTAGGAATTATCGATTCAACACTACCTATAAATTTTCCGTCGATTGTATAAACAGAAAGCCCTATAATATCAAACCAGTAATATGACCCATCTTCAGGTTCTGAACACTTTGCTTTTTCAATAAAAAGATCACAGCCGATAAGCGCTTCAGACATGTCGCGGTCATCCACCCCTTTAAAAGATAAAAGGATGGTTCGAACATGGGGTTTAACCCTCTGTATTACATAGGTTTTATCCCTGCCTTCACTATCTCTCGCAAGAATCAAACCGCCTGGCTTAAAATCGGATAAAGACTCGGCGTAAGAACAAACCTTGACGGTTCCATTAAGACCATGAACGCCAACTATCTTTCCAATGAGGAGCAGGTTGTTTTTCTCGGCATCTTTCACGACAAGTTAAAAGTAGTTTACACTTTGTTGATCTTGTATTTTGGCAGTGAAATTTGAAACTCGAAATTTGAAATTGGGAAAAACACAAAGATGTAGATGCGTTACCTAATTTCGAATTTCAAATTTCGACATCGGCATTCAATTGAAGCTCCCCGCCGCAAGCAGCGGGGAATCTTCGACTGTAAGGAATTCTGTCAATTTTTTGATTCGCTCGCTAACCCCGCCGCAAGCAGCGGGGAATGCGCTCGCTGTTCAGTTCAATAATATACGCTTTTTCGAAAAAAGTGTAAACTGGTGAATGAAGGACGCCTTTTTCTCCACAATATCATTCTATAATTTCAAGGACCGTGCGTTTTTTTATTTTAGCGGAAGCAGCGCTTAATATAGTACGCATTGCCCGTGCAGTACGGCCTTGCTTGCCTATAACTTTGCCTAAATCCTCTTTGGCTACTTTAAGTTCTAAAACCGAAGTCTGATTGCCTTCTACTTCTGAAACCTCTACCTGATCCGGATTGTCAACCAATGCTTGTGCAATGTATTTTATCAGATCTTTCATAGCTCCGTCTCCTTGTTTGCAAAAAAAAATCTTATTTCTTCAAAAGATTTTTTACCGTATCTGTAAGAATAGCTCCCTGATCTATCCAGTATTGTACACGCTCGCCCTTGAACGAAACCTCAATAGGATCAAGCAATGGATTATATGTGCCGACGGTTTCCAAGAACTTGCCATCCCTTGGGCTTTCACTGTCAGCTACAACAATTCGATAAATTGGTCTTTTTTTTGCGCCAAACCTGGCCAGTCTGATTTTAACCGACATCTTTTTTCTCCTTTAAATCGGCAACATGCCCCGGCTTATCCCACGCATGCCGCCTTTGCTGTATTTCTTAATCATTTTCATAATCTGGGTATAATTTTTAAGCAACCTGTTTATATCCTGAACAGTTGTTCCGCTGCCTTTGGCGATTCTTTTCCGTCGCTGCCCATTTATTATTGTATGTTGACACCGTTCCTGAAGCGTCATCGAATTGATGATAGCTTCGGCTTTAACAAACTCTTTTCTATCTAATTTAAAGTTTTTGAGGTGTTTGCTGTTGCCACCCGGCATCATTTTTAAAAGATCGTCAAGTGAGCCTATCTTGCGTACTTGAACCATCTGATTACGAAAGTCATCTAATGTAAATTGGTTTTTTCTAAGCTTCTTTTCAAACTCAACCGCCTTTTTATGATCAATTATTGACTGGGCTTTTTCAATAATTGTAAGAACATCGCCCATACCCAGTATTTTTGAGGACATCCTGTCAGGATGAAAGGTTTCCAGTTCACTAAGTTTTTCACCAACCCCTATGAATTTTATTGGTTTACCTGTTATTGACTTTATGGAAATGGCTGCTCCACCACGTGCATCACCATCCATCTTGGTAAGAATAACGCCTCCGATATCAAGAGTCTTGTCAAATGATTTCGCAATATTAACAGCATCCTGTCCTGTCATTGCATCGGCTACAAGAATTATATCAGATGGTTGGACAGCATCCTTTATGTTTAAAAGCTCTGCCATCAACTCATCATCAATATGCAGACGCCCCGCCGTATCGAGAAGCAGAGTATCATACCCTTTTCGATGCGCTGCTGTCCTGGCTTCCTTGCAAACCTGAACGGGATCCATTTCCATGCTTGATGGAAATACAGGGACATCGAGTTGCTGCCCAATTTTTCTTAGCTGATCAATAGCTGCGGGGCGATAAACATCTGCCGGAACCAGATACGGTTTTTTCCCTCTTTTCCTTAATAAAACAGACAGTTTGCCGGCCGTAGTTGTTTTGCCGGAACCCTGCAGACCCACCAGCATAATAGACACCGGATGGGAACCGGACAGGCGCAAATCCTCATAACTGGAACCCATAAGCTGTGTCAGCTCATCATTGACTATTTTTACAACCTGCTGGCCTGGCGTCAGACTTGCCATGACCTCCTGACCAATGGCGCGCTCCTTTATGTCTGTAATCAGTTTTTTTACAACTTTATAGTGAACATCAGCCTCAAGAAGGGCCATGCGAACCTCTTTTAGACCCTCTTCAATATTTTTTTCCGTTAATTTGCCGTGTCCCTTTAGCTTTTTAAATATGGATGTAAGCTTGTCCGTTAAATTATCAAACATAAATGTATCCAAACAATAATCATTAAAAACTTTTAATTTATATAGTATGATTATATTATGTCAAGAAAAAAGGCTTATATTTGATGAACTCGTAAAAAGTCGAAAAGTTCTCTTTTCCGTCATTCCGGCGAAA
>JASEIZ010000208.1 GCA_030017395.1 Desulfobacterales bacterium
CAGTTTTTTATCACGAACCACGCCACCTTTGCCCACCTTACCCTTTCCAACTTCAAACTGTGGCTTTATCAGAATAACGATTATTCCTTCTTTTTTCATAAATTTGATTACTGCCGGAACAACTATTTTTAAGGAAATAAACGAAACATCTATTGTGATAATATCAACAGTCTGAGGAATTATTTCAGCCGGCATATGCCGGATATTTGTCCGTTCAACAACCACGACGCGCGGATCCTGCCGAAGCTTCCATGCCAATTGTCCATATCCGACATCAACCGCATATACGCAGGCAGCTCCATGTTGCAACAAACAGTCTGTAAATCCGCCGGTTGATGCTCCCACATCAAGACAGATAAAATTTTCAACATCTATTTTAAAAGCACGCAAAGCCTCTTCAAGCTTAATGCCGCCTCTGCTTACATAGGGGATATCCTCTCCTTTAACTGTTATCTCATCATCCTGGTAAACAACAGCGCCTGGCTTATCTACCATGCGATTGTTTACCAGAACCTTCCCAGACATAATCAGAGCGCGTCCGCGTTGCCGGTTTTGCGCAAGCCCTTTTTCTACGATTATCAGGTCAAGTCTTGTTTTTGACAATTTTACACATCAAGCATTTAGTAACTGTTAACGGTTATCGATTCACAGTTTTTTCAATAAACTAAGCAACGATTGAACCATTTTGGATATTAATTTCAACTCTTGAACTGCAATAGCGAGCAAATACAAAATATGTAACCATTCACGTTTACGAATAGATAGATATAGATGAGCGCAACATTTGATCTTTCATTAACAGCTGAACTTCTGCAGAAGTTTTTTGGCTGTATCAACTATGGCAGACGCATCTATCCGGTATTTTTTTCTGAGAAACTTCTGCGGGCCGTGTTCAACAAAGGTATCGGGTATGCCGATACGTTCAAGGCAAAAACCTGTTAACCCTTCATCATTTAAGCATTCCAGAACCGCGCTTCCAAATCCTCCCTGACGAACATTTTCTTCAACGGTCATAACGCGTGGTATCTTTTTTACCAGAGAACATATCAAATCAACATCTATCGGCTTTACAAAGCGGCAATTTACAATTGTTGCGTTTATATCCTGTTCGACCAGCGTTAAATGTGCTGAAAGGGCTTCGCAAACTGAACTGCCGATGGCTAAAACAAGAACATCATCCCCTTTTTTCAGAATCTCTCCTTTTCCGAGAGGTATGGGAGTAATGTCTTCTTCTATTTTTACACCCGCTGCTTTCCCCCGTGGGTATCGAAATGCTATGGGGCCATTATGTGCAAGGGCGGTAACCAACATCCGGCAAAGTTCATTTTCATCCTTCGGCGCCATGACCACCATGTTTGGAAGACTTCTAAGATAAGAAAAATCGAATAATCCCTGATGGGTCCGGCCGTCTTCACCTACAATACCTCCTCTGTCGAGCGCAAAAATCACGGGCAGAGCTTCAATGCACACATCGTGGAGCACCTGATCATATGCGCGCTGTAAAAAGGTAGAGTAGATTGCCACAATCGGCCTCAACCCCTCGGCAGCCATTCCAGCGGCAAATGTTACACCATGCTGCTCAGCTATCCCAACATCAAAAAACCGGTCGGGATAAGTCTCGGCAAACTTAACAAGTCCTGTGCCTTCGGGCATTGCCGCAGTAACAGCGACAATCCTTTTATCGTTTTTGGCTAATTTCACCATTGTTTTGCCAAAAACTTCGGTGTAGGTCGGAGTGGATTTTTTTTGCTCAATAGAGTTTCCGTTTTTAACGTCAAAAGATCCAACTCCATGAAAATAAACAGGATTTTCCTCAGCAGGAGGGTATCCCTTTCCCTTCTTAGTAATGACGTGCAGGAGAACAGGCTCGTCGGTATTTCTAATATTATTCAGTATATCAATAAGATGATCCAGTTTATGCCCCTGTATCGGGCCAAAGTATTCAAAATCGAATGCTTCAAACAGTATTCCAGGTGTAATAAAGGTTTTAAAGGATTCTTTTGAACGTTTTGCGAACTGATAAACATCCTCTCCGATTCTCGGTACGGATTTAAGGAAAAGCCCAAGCTCCTTTTTTAAATCCTGCATATATTTTGCTGAAAATGTCCGGCTTAAAAGTGAGGATAAAGCGCCCACATTACGAGAAATAGACATATCATTGTCATTTAGTATAACCAGGAAATTTTTATTAATGTCTCCTGCCTGGTTAAGCCCTTCATAGGCAAGCCCAGCGGTCATTGAACCGTCTCCTATAACAGCTACCACCTTGGATGTTTCATTTTTTAAACGCTTGGCACAGGCCATGCCAAGGCCGGCTGATATAGATGTGCTGCTATGTCCGGTTGTAAAGGCATCGTAAGGGCTTTCTTTCATACGGGTAAATCCGCTGATGCCGTTGTGTTGCCTGAGAGTATGAAATTGTTCCCTGCGTCCTGTAAGCAGCTTGTGGGCATATGTCTGGTGCCCGACATCCCAGATAATTTTATCATCAGGAGCATTAAAAACATAGTGGATGGCGATTGCGAGTTCAACGGCGCCTAAACTTGAAGCCAGATGGCCGCCGTTTTTGGACACCACATCAACTATAACTTTTCGAATTTCCGTTGCAAGAGCCGGCAGATCGGATCGTGAAATCTGCTTTAAATCTGCGGGTGAATTAATATTATCAAGTATGCTCAAGATGTTGCCGACTCCTTTTTTATTTTTTTCTTTCAACAATATATCTGGCAATAGCGCGAAGCGGATCAGACATGTTGTCAAAACCATCTAATGCCTGCAATGCATTGTCTGCAAGTTTTTCAGCAAATTCTCTGGATTTATTAATTCCCATGATAGAAGGGTACGTGCTTTTTTTACGGTTTTTATCAGTGCCGACAGCCTTCCCCATTATCTCAGGGTCACCTTCGACGTTAAGGATATCGTCTGTGATCTGAAAGGCAAGCCCAATATTTTTTGCATAAATTCCGAGTTGTTTTATTTGCTCGGCGCTACCGTTTCCAATGATGGCTCCGCAATGCATCGATGCTTCAATAATAGCTCCTGTCTTTAGGGAATGCATTTCTTCAAGTTCATTAAAAGTCAGCGTAAGCCCTTCAGAAGCAATATCTCTCATCTGTCCTTCAATCATTCCCTGATATCCGGCTGCGCGTGAAATAGCGCAAATAACGCTCAGCCATTTTGAGGCATAATGTTCATTTTTTAATTCGACTGATGAGAGTATCTGAAACGCTAGCGTAAGGAGAGCATCGCCCGCAAGGATTGCGGTAGCCTCATCAAATGCAACATGACAGGTTGGTTTGCCCCTTCTGAAATTATCATTGTCAATGGCAGGAAGATCGTCGTGAATTAATGAATAGGTGTGGATCATCTCGATGGCACAGGCTGCCGGCAAAACTCTATCTGATTTTCCGCACACAGCTTCGGAAGCAGCAATACATAAAACAGGTCTGATACGCTTTCCGCCCGCCATAAGAGAATATTCCATGGCAGATACAATCCTGCTCGAACCTAACCTGTCACGCAGTATTTTATTAAGAGCGGTGTTTATATAGTTACTTTTCGAAACAAGATATGACTTTAGATCAAACATAACATCAGACTTCTCAAATTCCCCCCTTTAAAAGATGAACGTCCAACATCGAACATTGAACGTCGAACGTCGAATAATGATGTCGCTTTGCTCCTCAATTTATTTCTGTTTCTTTTCTGCTGTTTTGATGCTCGTAACAAAAATCTTAATTAGTAGCAGTTTACGGTTTACAGTTATCGGTTCACGGTTGAAATCAATACCAACATACTTCAATCGTTT
>JASEIZ010000209.1 GCA_030017395.1 Desulfobacterales bacterium
ATTTTTGGGCATAACGTACCCCAAAAATTTTCTTGACTTTCAACGGATTAACTAATATGTCTTAAATGGTCTGCGATGCGAAGAATCAGCATGGCAAAATTTCCTTCTTCGATTTTGGAAATAGAAACCACTTTTTCCCAGGTTTGACCAGTGGCCCAGTCATAAATTGTTAAAGCAGGCCTTAAAAACAGTGGCCGCACTTCAAATCCTTTATCTGACAGGCGTTTTGCAAACGGTTTGATATTTTTTTCAATATTGGAAAAAGCAGTTAAAAGCTTTTTGGGGATTAACTTGTAATCAATTTTTTCGTCTGATTCCTGTTCCGAAACAAACGATGCCATTATGGCGGCCAGAAGAGCCGGATCAGATTCGGGAAAGAGCCCGAGCCTGAAACCCTCTGCTATTATAAGAGGCTGGTCAACCCTCAGATGTGAAGCCCATATGCCGTCATTCGTCAACTCACCGTTTTTTGACGCATATCCTGTTTTTACCAGGAAGTTAAAATGCCTCATAAAATCCTTCCATAGAAATTTGTCATCATCTATGTAAATTTGATCTGATCCTTTTTTTCTTTTTTCAATCAAATATGATGCAAAAGACCTTTTCAAAAGATCCTCTATCTGATCGGGGGTATATGACACAAGCAGATTAAGTGTCATGGAAAAGTTAATCCTTATCTGGCTTGTTACATCAGATGGGAGCGAGCTTATAAGCTTTGCGATTAACCTTATATCCATGAACTTCCCTGGAATTGTCACGGCAAATCCGATGTTGTCCATTCCTCTTCTGCCGGCCCTTCCCGTCATTTGATGAAATTCAGTAGGGTTTAAAGGCAGGAATTCTTTTCCGTTGAACCTATCGGAATTTAAAAAAACAATTGTTCTGGCAGGGAAGTTCACCCCTGCTGCCACAGTAGAGGTTGCAAAGATCGCATCAAGGAGCCCCTCGGTCATAAGCGTTTCCAGCAGAATTTTCCATGCAGGCAGTTGTCCGCTGTGATGAGAGCCGATTGCAAAATGTTTAATAAACCGGAGCTGGCGATGTGTTTTTATATATGTGTTTTTTGTTGTAAGCTCTTTGATTCTTTGACTGAGCCTTGTTCTTCTGTCCTGCCTGTTTTGATCGATTAGAAGATTTTCTGCGCAAAGTTTAAGAGCGTTATCACAATCTGCGCGTGATTTTAGAAAAAAAATGGCGGGGAGGAGATTGTATTTATCTAAAACACGCATGATCTGCCCAAACGGCGGCAGTTTGCGCGGATGAGCCATCAGCGGCCTATTTTTATGGTTTAAATAATCGACGACCTTTTTGTAGATGGTTACATTTTTCTTCTCGGCGTTTTGAGTCACAAGCGGAAGAAGCTTTCCTGATGGATGTAAAAAAAGGGGGAAAAGAGGGACAGGTCTTTTTTTTTCTTCAATTACAATGCATTTTTTTGAGCGGATTGATAAGAGCCATTCTGCAATCTGGTGCGCATTTCCGATTGTAGCGGAGAGCAAAAGCAGAGGTATTCTGGAAGGAAGGTATATCATTATTTCTTCCCAGACAACCCCTCTTTCTTCATCGCCCAGGAAATGGGCTTCATCCAGAATTACCAGATCTGCCGACAAGCTTTTGCCGGAATGCATAGCATCGTATAACTGATTGCGCAATATTTCTGTGGTTCCGACAATAATCGGCGCTTCAGGATTTTCTTTTCTGTCGCCTGTTAATATTCCGACATTATCATGTCCGAAGATCGCTGAGAATTCATGATATTTTGAATTGGATAATGCCTTTAAAGGGGATGCATACCAGGATTTGCCATGCTTTGCATGTATTTCCGCTATTGCCTTTTCAGCTATCCATGTTTTGCCGGATCCTGTTGGAGCAGTAACAAGACAGTCACTTTTTTTAATTGCGGAAATCGCTTTAAGCTGGAAAGCATCCGGCTTAAATACCGATTTTTGGGGCACACCTATGGATGAAAAAATCTTTGTCAGCCCGGCGTCTGCTTTTGGCTTTAAATTTAGCTTCAATAAACCATTGTCTGTTTTTTTCTTTTTACCCCTTCTTCTTGATTGATATTTATTTTGTCTATGCATTATTTATTTTATTACCCGGGCGAGCTTGAAGATGTGACCTTGGACAGAATTGAACTGAACAGCGAGCGCATTCCCCGCTGCTTGCGGCGGAGAGCTTCAACATTTTTCAAAGGTCTTAAGACATTGCAAAGGCTAAAAAAGGGCTTTTTTAAGGGGTAAATCGTCTTGCCTGTAAATGGGTAGCTAAGCATTCTTTAATCTGATCTTCACCGAATTGACGTGTGCATCGAGACCTTCGATCTCAGCCAGCCGGATAATATCTTTTGCCTCATCCATAAAGGCCTTTTTTGAATAGTGTATCAGGCTTGTTTTCTTTATAAAATGATCGACAGAAAGGGCTGACGCGAATCTGGCCGTGCCCGCGGTTGGAAGAACATGGTTCGGACCGGCAATATAGTCGCCTACAGGTTCCGGAGTGTAATTGCCTATAAATACAGCCCCTGCATTTTTGATTTGTCCTATATACTCAAAGGGCTCTTTTATCTGAAGTTCAAGATGCTCGGGCGCTATAATATTTGAGAGTTCTATGGCAACGGAAAGATCGGAGGTAACCATAATTGCGCCGTATCTCGAAATAGATTCAGCGGCAATTTCTTTTCTTGACAGGTTCTTTAACTGCTTTTTCACAGCGTCGGCAACTGTTTTTGCTGTTTCATCGGAGTCGGTAAGGAGAATGGCGGAAGCCAGAGGATCATGTTCCGCCTGGGAAAGAAGGTCGGCGGCAATAAATTCAGGGTTTGCCGCGCTGTCTGCAATAACAAGGATTTCACTGGGCCCGGCTATCATATCTATTCCTACCGTACCTGCAACAATTTTTTTGGCAAGTGTAACATAAATGTTTCCAGGGCCGACTATAACATCGGTTTTTTTGACGGTCTCGGTGCCAAAAGCCAGCGCTGCGATTGCCCAGGCGCTTCCGATTTTGTAAATTGCATCAACACCGACCTTTTGCGCCGCAACAAGAAGATATGGATTTACGGTTCCGTCCTTTGTCGCAGGGGTTGCCATTGATATATGTTTTACACCGGCTATCCTGGCAGGAATGGCGCCCATCAGAACAGACGAAACCAGAGGGGTTTTGCCTTCTTTCCCGCCGGGCACATAAACCCCGGCAGCGTCAACAGGATTTATCATCTGGCCGACAATAGCGCCTGGTCTGTCGGTGTTGATCCATGACCTGCTGGTTTGCAGTTTGTGGAAATCTTTGATTTGCGCAATTGCCCGGTTTAAAGATCTTATAAAGGGACGGCCTGTTTTTTTTGCAGCATCATCAATTTCCAGGCGTGTTACTTGAATCGATTTTATGTCCAAGCCAGGAGAATCATAGCGATTTACATATTTAACAATGGCTTTGTCTCCATTCTTTCTTACATCCTCAAGAATACGGGCGACTGCCATATAGTCCTTTTTCTTAAAGCTTAAGCCGCGGTTTACAACCGATGTAATCCTTGCGTTAGCCGATTTTGAAGGATAATTATATATTTTCATAATAGTTTCTTTCATAAAATATAAAGAAGTAATTGTCAATACTCGACAATTACTTATAAACTTTTAGCAAAAATACTGATTGACATATTTTTTTCTATCTGCACAAATTGGTATCTGTTTACGGCTTGAAACTTGAACTGAACAGCGAGCGCATTCCCCGCTGCTTGCGGCGGGGTTAGCGAGCGGA
>JASEIZ010000020.1 GCA_030017395.1 Desulfobacterales bacterium
GGGAGATGCCGGCTTCCCAGCCATATAATTCAAAACAATCCTTTTCCAGTTTTTTTGTAAATATTCTGACATTTATACCCATTGGGCAAGCCCGCTGGCAGGCGCCGCAATCTGTGCACCTGCCGGCGCAGTGAAAAGCCCTCAGCAAATGGAAGGTTTTAATGTCTGTTTGATCAATGCTTTTCCCTAACCACTGTGGTCGGGATTCGTCCACGAAGCATGTGGGGCAGTAGCAAAGGGGGCACGCATTTCTGCACGCATAGCAGCGGATGCAGGTCGAAAGAAAATTGTCAAAAAAGTTATTTTTTTCTTCCACCTGCATCTCTTCGAACCGGCGCACGTCTTTATATCTGTCAATACCTGTCTGTTCCTCTACGGGTTCGGCAACAAGTTCGTCATATACAACAGGATTTCGATGGATGCATACTGCGCAGTTTTCCTGCAGGATTTCTGATTTTTCCAGTCTTTTTTCAAAAGCAGCACTCTTAACAATGACGATATTTCCTTCTTCCGCAACCTCGATTATTTCCTCTTCAAACATCGACGCTATCTTATGCCTGTCGATCATCCCCTTGCACGGCACTCCAATAATAAACAGTTGATTTCTTTTAACCTTGTTTTCAATTATATGCGTGACAATGTTTCTTGAATCGCATCCCTTGGCAATAACGGCAATTTTTTCTTTTTTGTTGGTTAAATAGTTTGCCAGGTTGATTCCGCAATTACTGTCCCAAACCAGATTATCCACATCTTCTGGTTTGTTTATAAGACAGGGCTCATTCATCATCGGTACTGTTCCCTTGCGGAAACCTATTACCATGTCAACGGCCTTTTCTTTTAAGAGCCGCCTGGATATTTTTCTTATCGTATCAATATATTTTAACATGCTGCCTTAATTGGGCTTTGTTTTATATAATTATTATTTGGTCCCAGCTCCTTAACCTTTGAGGTGACTTCTGATGCAAGCTGGGCAAATCTGCTTGCTTCAGATGATGAGACCCATGAAAAAAAGATGCGTCCGGGCTCAATTCCTGTGTATTCCAAAAGGCTTTTAAAGAGCATAAGCTTTCTGCGGGCATAGTAATTACCTTCCAGGTAATGGCATTCTCCGGGATGTCACCCGGAAACCCAGACACCATCAACACCCTGCCTGAAGGCAGTTAAAATAAACTTCGGGTTCATCCGGCCGGTACAGGGGATTCTGATGACCCTTAAGTTTGGTGGATACTGCAAACGGCTGACCCCGGCAAGATCGGCAGATCCATAACTGCACCAGTTGCAAAGAAAAGCTACAATTTTTGGTTCCCACCTGGGATTGTTGATTGATGATTGTTGATTGATGATTGAAAAACCCAAAATACCTCCTGGATTGTTGATTTATGATTGTTGATTGTTTTTTTCATCCATAATAAATTCCAACCAAAATTCAGATTCATCTGCTTCTTCTATTACGATACTGATTTTTGATATAAAAGCCGACTTTGTTTGAGCCAAAAGAGTCGCTCGGTAATTTGCTGCAACTGATGTTCCACACCTGATCAACTGTTTTTTTATATGATTTCCCAATACAGTCTTTCGTAATGCAAGTGCAAGCTTAACACATCGATGAGCAAATTCTTTTGTTCGTTTTTTCAATTCTACCGAATCCAACTCTCATTCCTTTTAATCATCAATCGCCAATCAACAATCATCAATCATAAAGCAAAGATCTGTGCAAAGATCTGCTCATTATCAAATCCTTTTAGATTAATAGCTCCTGATCTGCAGGATGCGGTGCAAAGACCGCACCCCTTGCATAATGTCGGTTCAATTTCAGCCTTGCCGCTTTTTTTATTAAATAAGGCTGCAGAATATGGGCATATTGATACACAAACACCGCAACTGCTGCAGAAGTTCGGGTTTACACAGGCTACTGTTCCGCCGGCAGAGATACTCTTTGCAGATAAAAGTCTGACAGCTCTCGATGCCGCGGCCTGAGCCTGAGTTATTGATTCATCTATTGATTTAGGGGCATGAGCAAGCCCGCATACAAACACTCCGTCTGTTGCAAAATCAACAGGCCTTAGTTTAACATGCGCTTCCGCAAAAAATCCATCCTCATTTTGCGTTACTTTATAAAGCTGCGCCAGCCGGTTTACTTTTTCAGGAACAATAGCAGAGGCCAGTATTAAAAGGTCAGATTGTATTACCATCTTCCGCTTTAGTACGCAATCAATGAAAGCAATCTGCAGATTTCCGTTGTTTGTTTCTACCTTTGGCTCTACGGCAATCTCCTTGCCAAAGTCGTAGCGGATAAAGTTAATCCCGATAGAGCGCGCCTTTCTATACAGATCCTCTCGCAATCCATACGGGCGCATATCTCTGTATAGCACGAAGACATCCATTGTCGGTTTAATCTCTTTCAGCTTTACGGCGCTTTTAATGGATTGTGTGCAGCAGACCTTTGAGCAGTAAGGCCGCTGTGGAATGCGCGAACCAACGCACTGGATAAATACCGCGGTATTGATCTGTGTCAGCGATGGGTCTTTATCAATGAAACGCTGCTGGAGTTCCAGCCCGGTTACAACGCGTCTGTCTTTGCCGTAGAGATACTGATCAGGCACGAATTCCGAGGCGCCTGAGGCAATAATCGTAATTCCATGTTCCAGGACTACGCTCTTGCTATTATTTTCAATTGTTGTTTTAAAATTTCCCGCAAAACCATCCACCTGTTTTATGCGGGAATTTAAAAATATCTCTATATTTTTATTAGATTGCACCTCTTTTATCAGACCGGATAAATATTTTTGAATATCTTCTCCTTGCCATGTTTCATGTAGATGACGCGCCTGTCCGCCAAGCGAATCGGCTTTTTCAATTAAAAAAGTCCAATAGCCCTGATCGGCCAGATTTTTAGCTGCTACCATGCCGGCTGTTCCGCCTCCAATTACCAGCACCTTTTGGTTGATCGGCATTGAAGGTTCTTTAAGAGGATCAAGCAGGGCAACCTTTGACACAGCCATTTTAACCAGACTCTTAGCCTTTTCAGTGGCCCTTTTTTTATCATCTTTATGAACCCATGAGCACTGGTTGCGGATATTGGCCATCTCAAAAAGATACTTATTAATGCCCGCGTTGATTAATGTCTCCTGAAAAAGCGGTTCATGGGTTCTTGGCGTACAGGCTGCCACAACAACCCTGTTTAGTCGTTTGTCTTTAATAATCTGTGTGATTTTATCCTGTGTGTCCTGAGAACAACTGAACAGGTTTTCCTCGGTATAGACAACATGGGGCAAACTTTGGGCAAACTCGACAACTGAGGGGACATCAACAATACTTGCTATATTTGATCCGCAGCGGCATACAAAGACGCCGATTCTGGGGGGTTCTCCGCGGACATCGATTTCCTCTGGGATGTGTTTCGTTTTTGTGAGAGTCCATCTGTAGTCGGCCAGTTTGCTTCCAGCCAGACCTGCGGCAGCGCTGGCATCTATAACCGACGATGGAATATCCTTTGGCGCCTGAAATGCGCCACAAACATAAATGCCCGGCCTGGAGCCGGCAACAGGCTCAAAACTGCCGGAGCCCGCAAAGCCGTAATGATTAAGTTGTATATCCAGTTTTCGGGCAAGATTTACGGCTTCTTTTGATACTCCGAGGCCTACAGACAATACTACCATATCGAATAATTCTTCGATCCTTTTGCCTGCTTCATCCACATAAGATATAAGGTGCTTTCCATCAAGTTCTGTAATATTTGTAATTTTCGATTTAATGAAACGTACGCCCGAGTCATCCTTTGCCCGGTTATAATATTTCTCAAAGTCCTTTCCGTTTGTACGGATGTCTATATAGAAAATAGCTGCATCCAGATTTTTCTTGCTGTGTTCCTTGGCCAGCATGGCCTGTTTAACAGCATAGGTGCAGCAGACAGCAGAGCAGTATCCTTTAGAGCCCGGTCTTTCATCTCTTGATCCTATGCATTGAAGCCAGGCTATCTTTTCAGGTTCATTTTTATCCGGAGAGGAGACGATATGCCCGCTGTAAGGCCCTGATGATGACAGAATCCTTTCAAATTCCAGGCTTGTTACGACATTAGGTGATTTTTTATAGCCATATGTATCATGCGTCCCGGGATCAAATATCTCGCTGCCCAGGGCAAGGATAATAGCCCCTGTTTTCAGGGTAAATTCCCTTTTTTGATCATTAAAATTAATAGCCTTGTTAGGGCAGAATTTTTCGCATATTCTGCATTTCCCCTTTTTAAAGTAGATGCAGTTTTCTGCATCAATACAATATTTTAAAGGAACAGCCTGTGGATACCGCACATAGATGGCTTTGCGCATGCCCAATCCTTCATCATACTCAGCAGGCACTTTTTTAGGGCATTTTTCTGAACAAAGGCCGCACGCAACACACCTGTCAGGATCAACATAACGCGGGTGTTGCGTTAAATTTACCTCAAAATTTCCCTGCTTTCCGGAAACCGAGTTTACTTCGGAAAGGGTAAGCAGCTCAATGTTGATGTGCCGGCCGACCTCGACCAGTTTAGGCGAGATAATTCACATTGCGCAGTCATTGGTGGGAAAGGTCTTATCAAGCTGCGACATCATTCCACCGATCGAGCTTGACCTTTCCACAAGATAGACATAGTAACCGGAATCAGCCAGATCCAGCGCTGCCTGCATTCCGGTGATTCCGGCGCCTATCACCATAACCGAGCCTGTTTTATTTTCAGACATCTTTATGTTCCTAAAGTTATTATTAATTCTCAGCCACAGACACACACGGACACTTTACTTTTATAATCTTGTTTATGTGAGTCTGTGTGGGTCTGTGGCTGAATCTATAAAAGATTTAATTCCGCTGATATCAAGTTTATTTTTACTGATTCCAAGAGTCTCCTGATCAATGCCCATGCACAACCCAAGAAGCTGTGAATAAAGAACAGGGGCAAGATGTTCGCTGTCTGCGTCGTTCGAAGCCACCTCCTTTTGAACAGTATCGAATTGCAGATGACAGAACGGACAGGCAGTGCACAGGTAGTCGGCTCCTGATTTTTTAGCATCCAACACCTTCTTTTTTGTCAAATTAATCGAGATATCATCATTTATGCCTGTTAAAGGCGCTCCGCAGCATTCCAGTTTTTGGGACCAGTCAACAGATACGGCGCCGGTTATTTCCACCAGCTCATCAAATATTGTTGGTGCAATTGGATTGTCAAACTGGGTGATTCTGCTTGGACGCAGGGCGTGGCATCCATAATGGGTAGCAATTTTTAAATCTTTATATGATCCGGACAACCTGTTTTTTATGACATCAATACCTACATCATGATAAAGAACCGAAAGAAAATGTTTTACAGCGATGTTGCCCTCATATTTCAAACCAATATCAGCGAGTGTTCGGTTTACATCCTGCCGCAGACTTGAATCTTCTTTGAAAAGATATTCAACCTTTTTCAGGCTTCCGAAACAGCATTTGCACAGAGTCAGTATGTTTAGGCCTTGGTTTTCAGCCAGTGCCAGGTTTTTGGCTGCAGACAGAATATATGCGTTTTGGTCAATATTTTTCAGGGGATAACCACAGCAGTTAAAGCCGCTAATTTCAATCAGTTCCACGCCCAGGTTCTTTAAAACCGCTCTGGAAGAATCTTCATACCAGCTTACTCTTGCCGGTATATTGCATCCCAAAAATAATGCATATTTGATCATCTTGTTTTAATCCTTCCCACTCGACCATTTTCCATCCACAGATTACGCAGATTCCCGCAGATTATGCCTGGTTCCCATGCTCCTGCGTGGGAACCCATATGGTATGCATTCCCACGCAGGAGCATGGGAACGAGAAAAAATCCCGTTTTCCGTCATTCCGGCGAAAGCCGGAATCCAGTCTTTTCAACCAGTTGCAAACCATCTGGACTCCAGTTTTCACCGGAGTGACGACTTTTTACGAATTCATCAGTTATAGCTTAGCCTTATTTGTTCACTTAAGACAAAATCTTGTTTATCCTGTTATCCTGTCAAATTTTTTAAAGGGCTAAAATGTTACCTTCTTTGTATTTTTGACTGCTATATTTTTCAATCCAAAAAACAAGTCCGTGACGTTTACATTCTGTGGACAGTGTTCCTGACATTGATAACAGGTCAAACAGTTCCATATCATGCTTGCGCCCGACGCCATTTCAACAAGGCTAAGACCAAGACAGCGCATAATCTGATGCGGCAGCAGTCCCAGCGCCTCCTCAGGTTTATCAAAACCGCATACCACGGGGCATATGCTGGTGCAGTTCCGGCAGCTAAAGCAATATGAAAATGTATTGTCTTTGGCTAATTGATTAAATTCTTCGACACTGCCACCATAAAGAACCAGAGGGCTTTGCTTAATCAGAAAGTCGAACTTTCCTGCCACTGCATGTTTTGCGGCCTCGACAGGTTTATAATACTCATCAACCGGAATATCATAATGGTTTAAGCCTCGGACAAAAGAAAAAGGGGAAAGGAGCAGCGGCTCAGGATATCCTTTTTGGATTAAATCCTCTCGCACGTTAAGCCACAATTCCTTAAGATTGATCCCTACCGGACAAACCACGGTGCATCGATCACAATTCGTGCAAAGGCAAATCCCCTCCTGGACGGCTTTCATCTCCTCAGGGCTTAGTTCTTGACCGGCAATTAAGTTCTTTAGAGAAACCATCTTTTCCGACGGCAGAATATTTTCATTGCCCAAAGCGTCAAATGCCGTTGCAGCGGAACATCCAAGGCTGCAGGTTCCGCAATGAGTGCATGCATCCAGCTCCATTACCTGTCTTGTAGCAATGTTTGCAGGGTGAGAGCTTTCCTTTTCCATAACAGCATTGGCAAGTAAACTTATGGGGCCGGCGATTATGTGAAACATTTTACTGAAAGGGAGATAGGCCAGCCCGAAAAAGCAGGCCAGTATATGAATATACCACAGAATGTCGGGCACTTTTGTCCTGTCCAGACTTAAAGCTATTGGATTTAGGATCTTGGCCAGAGCATATCCTGCAAAGGCCCATTTTGGAGAAGAATGACATGAAGCGCAGTTTATTTCATGAATTTCGCGGCCATGTTCAAGCAGCTCTTGCTCAAAGGGCTCCTTAAGATCCGGAGAAACAACGCCAAATTCATGAACCCACAGACTCTCAAGCGCTCTGAGATCTTTTTCTTCATCCACATCCGAGAAATCCTTTACCATCCTTTCAAAATCAGAGATAGAGGTGATTTTCGTTGCTTCAAGAAAAAAACCGGAAATCATAATGACGGCAAGAATGATTATGGCATAATAATCCATGCTGTTTGTCTTCAGACGGGGCACCTTAAGGATAAAGCGCCGGTATGTGGCGATTGCAAGCCCTGCAATTACCATCATGCCGAAAAAATCTCTCAGGAAAAGAAATGGATTTAACGTGGAGTAATATTCACTGAACAGGGAGGCGGTTATATGCTTGTCAAGCGCATGCATGAGCAGCAATAACATAAAACCTGTGTATATGAGCATGTGCATGGCCCAGCGGAGAAAATCCTCTTTGAGGATCCTTTTTTGAAACACTACATCAAGGATAAATACCTTAATCAGGATAAGGATCTTTGCGCTGAAAATAACTTCTAATATACCCTTAAAAGCCGCAGCCATTCTTTCGGACTTGCTGATATCTCTGGATGAAATGCCGATTTTCCGGGAGAACCAGGTGCTAATCCTGTATATAAGGCCGACGACGAAGACAAACAGGGATGTATAAAGTAAAACATTAAAGACCATTCAAAAGGGCTCCTGTTGGTTGCATAAAAAAAGCAAGACCTTAAAAAAATAAGAGCCTTGCACAACCATCATTTTGGGTCAACCATAGTCATTGCGAGGAGCAGAGCAACGTGGCAATCTTGTGGCTTATCAATGTGTTATGAGATTGCTTCGCTTCGCTCACAATGACAATACTGAGTTTATACAAAGGTCTTAAAACTGTGAACCGTGAACCATAAACAGTTATTTTTATAGAGTACATAACATAAAATTTTGTCAAGAGAAAACGTTTTAATAAAAGCTTGGGCATTATTGTAAGAGATATATATTTTTAAAAATTGATCATTTTATTGTTACGCGCTATATAAATAATTCTAAAATTGCTGTGATAAATTCGGTTCATAAAAAAAGGTTTACCGTGAACTCTGACAGACCAAAGCCAAAGGTGATTGTAATTTGCGGTCCTACCGGGGTCGGCAAGACATCTGTGGCCATTGAAATTGCCGGAGAATTTAAGGGCGAGATTATAAATGCGGATTCAATGCAGATATACAAATATATGGATATCGGCACGGCAAAGCCGACCCTTGATGAACAGGCTCGCGTCAAACACCACATGATTGATATTGTTGATCCTGACGAGCCATTTGATGCAGCCATGTATGCAAAAATGGCGCATGAGATTATCATGAAACTTGACAGGCAGGATATTGTTTCTTTTGTTGCCGGAGGCACGGGATTTTATATTAAGGCGTTATTACATGGCCTGTTTATGGCAGGGCAGTCTGATGTAAATATCCGTGAGCGCCTGAAAGAGGAGGCGGCAGTCCATGGCGAAGCCTTTCTCCACAAGCGGCTGAGCGAATGCGATCCAACAGCGGCCGAAAATATACACCCTAATGACACATACAGGATAATAAGGGCTCTTGAGGTATATGAGATAACCGGAAAGAGCATATCAGAATGCCATGAAGAGCACGGGTTTACAGATGAGCCGTTTAAAGTTTTGACCATTGGTTTGGATATGGACAGAGAAATCCTGTATGATCGCATTAACTCCAGAGTTGACGCAATGATTGACGCAGGGCTTGTAAATGAAGTTAAGTGGCTTCTTCACAAGGGCTATTCGGAAAACCTCAAGCCTATGCAGTCTATCGGCTATCGCCATGTTACCGATTATATTAAGGGGCGTATTTCATGGGATGAAGCTTTATTGACGCTTAAGCGGGACACAAGAAGATATGCAAAACGTCAAATGACCTGGTTTAAGGCTGATTCAAGAATCGTATGGATAAAGCCCGGGCAGTTTGAAGATATTATCGTGCTGACAAAGAAGTTTCTGGCCGAAACATGATATTGTTTTAGTCGAGTTGACAACGCTAAGCAGCATATAGTACTTTCTTGATTAAACGTGTAAAATTATTCGACCTGTGCGGCTAATGTCCTTCTTGTAATTTCAATTGCTTTTTTTACCGCCCGCTTCGCTTAAGGCGCAGAGGTCGCAGAGGAAAAATATTATTTCTTTTCTGCTGAGAGGGCAGAAAAGAAACGATTTCCATCGCTTCGCGATAGCTAAGAATACCAGAAAATCAAATATTCTATAGCGTTTGTATGTTGTAAATCTTGAGCTTGAGTTTATTGTTTTCCGTCCCTCTCACGCGCAGCGCACCTGCTGCGACGTGTCGCTATCACGGCGAGAGCGCCTGCGCTGCGCGACGGAAAACAATAAAAAAATAATCTCTGCGTTCTCCGCGGCTTTGCGGTGAATATGGCCTGCTTTAAACATGCATGGTCATTAGCCTAACTGCACAACTTGAAATTATTTTACGGTCATGAAAATAGCTATAGCTCAAATAAATCCGATAATCGGCGACTTTAATCATAATTTTAACAAAATTATGAATTTTGCAGACAGGGCAAAACAGCTTTCATGCGATCTGATTGTTTTTTCTGAGCTTGTTATCACCGGATATCCGCCGCGCGATCTTCTTGAAAAAAAAGATTTTGTTGAAGCAAATCTTAAATGTTTACACAAACTTATAGAGTCGACACATGGAATCGGAGTAATATGCGGATTTGTTGATAAAAATCCTGACAAGGAGGGAAAGGGCCTTTATAACTCGGCTGCTCTGTTTGAAAACAGCGTTTTGCTGCATCAGGTTAAAAAAATGCTTCTTCCAAATTATGATGTGTTTGATGACGGCAGATATTTTGAACCAGGCTCATCATGCAAATCCTATTTGTACAAAGGCCGCAGAATCGGGCTTACTATTTGTGAGGATGTCTGGAACGACAGAGATATAATAGAGAAAACAATCTATCATTCAGATCCCGTATCATTGCTGATAAAGGATGGAGCCGACCTTATCATAAACATATCTGCATCCCCTTTTCATGTCGGGAAAAATGAGTTCAGGATGGATATGCTGAGTTCTATAGCCGGAAAATACAATGTTCCTTTAATATATGCGAATCAGGTAGGCGGGAATGACGGCATTATTTTCGATGGTTTGAGCGCTGCTTTTGATCAATACGGACATATAAAGGCCAGAGCCTGTGATTTTGAGGAGGACATGGTTGTTTTTGATACCGACTCTTCAAAAGGGTTTGAGGAAAACATCCACAGCATATCCGGCTCGGATACCGAAAGCATTTTGAATGCTCTTATATTGGGGACGCGGGACTACGCAACAAAGTGCGGGTTTTCAAAGGTTGTTTTAGGGCTTAGCGGGGGCATTGATTCAGCCCTTACCGCATATATTGCGACAATGGCTACGGGGTGTGAGAATGTGCTGGCTGTATCTATGCCGTCAATATATACTTCTCAGGAAAACATAAATGATTCTGAAAAACTTGCGAAAAATCTTGGAATCGAACTGAAAGAGATTCCGATTGAAGGTCTGTTCAGAGGATTTACAAGGCTTTTTTCACCCTCTTTTGATGAAAGCGACCCGACTGTTGCGCAGCAGAATCTACAGGCAAGAATCAGGGGAACCATTCTCATGGCTTTTTCCAACATGCATGGCAGCCTTCTCCTTTCCACCGGAAACAAATCCGAGCTCAGCGTCGGTTATTGCACGCTTTACGGTGATATGAACGGAGGGCTGGCAGTGATTGGAGATGTTCCCAAAACAATAGTTTATGATATTGCCCGTTTTATAAACTCTGAAAAGGAGTATATCCAGCAAAGTATAATTGAAAGAGCTCCTTCGGCGGAACTTAAACCCGATCAAACAGACCAGGACGATCTGCCGCCGTATGAAATACTGGACAGTGTATTAAATGGATATATCGAGGAGCTCAGGGGGATAGACGAACTGGTTGACATGGGGTTTGAAAGAAACCTTGTAGAGGACGTTGTTCACAGGGTCGATAAAAACGAATACAAGCGCCGCCAGGCAGCTCCGGCCCTTAAGGTTACATCAAAGGCTTTTGGCGACGGCAGGAGATATCCTCTGGCTCAAGGATATAGAGGGACTGAAAAAAAATGAACATCGAACATCGAACGTCCAACATCGAATGTTGATGATCTCGTAAAAAGTCTTGAAATCGTCATGCCGGACTTGATCCGGTATCCAGAACGCATTGAATTTACTGGATTCCGGCTTTCGCCGGAATGACGGAAAAGAGAACTTTTCGACTTTTTACGAGTTCATCAATGATGAAGCAATGAAAAAAATGGATACGGATGATGAGATTTGGTTTGGTAAAGATGGAACACAGATTCCACAAAGAAAAAGTTTTTTATGTGATGTAAAAGAAGGTGTAACCCCGATTACAATTTGGAAATATAAAGAAGCTGGTCACAATCATGAAGCAAATAATGAGATAAAAGCACTTGGCCTGACAGGCATTTTTACTAATCCTAAACCAACGAGATTGATAAAATTGATGCTACAATTATCTACATTTCATAGTGACAATGACTTGATCTTGGATTTTTTCTCCGGCTCCTGCACAACCGCCCATGCCTTACTCGACCTGAATAAACAAGACAACGGCACCCGCAAATTCATTTGTGTTCAGCTCCCTGAAAAATGCGACGAAAAATCCGAAGCTTTTAAAGCAGGCTACAAAACCATTGCCGAAATAGGCAAAGAACGAATACGCCGTGTAATAAAGAAGATAAAAAAAGATGATGAAGGCAAACTTCCTTTTGAAAAAACAAAACAGAATCTCGGGTTTAAAGTATTCAAGCTCCAGCCGTCAAATTTCAAAATCTGGCAGGGAGACGGCATTGAAAACGGCAGGCAGCTTGAAAAACATTTACAGCTTCACCTTGATTCCATAAAAAAGGATGCCGGTGAAGAGAATATGCTGTATGAACTGCTTATCAAGTCAGGCCGTGATTTGAATTCAAAAATTGAAATCACTAATAATTATTACAAGATAAATGATGGCGAAATGGTTATTGCTATTTCAAAAATTGATGAAAAAATTGTGGATTTAATCCTTGAAGACAAACCTCAGATATTTATCACGCTTGACAAACTGTTTAAAAACAACGACCAGTTAAAAACCAATACGGCTTTACAAATGAAAGATGCCGGCATTGAGTTTAATCATCTTATATTATTGTTTTATTTCAGGAGGGAGCATGCCGGATAAAAATTTAATATCCATGGGAAGCAAGTCTTTTGAAGACCTGAAAAAAATAAATGAGTATGGAGCAGAGTATTGGAGTGCCCGGGAAATTCAGCCTCTTTTGGGATATACGCAATGGAGGAGATTTGAAAACGCCGTTAAAAGGGCGATAACCTCTTGTGAAAATTCAGGTAATGAACCTCAATATCACTTTGCCGGCGCCGGCAAACCGATAGAGGGCGGAAAAGGTGCAGTGCAATTAGTTAATGACTATCATCTGTCCCGGTTTGCCTGTTATTTGATTGCTCAGAATGGAGATCCACGCAAACCCGAAATCGCAAATGCTCAAAAATATTTTGCAATTCAGGCACGCAGGCAGGAAATTTTGGATGCTATTGCTGCTGATGTAGAACGGTTGGAACTTCGCAAACAGACTACTGAGGAATTTAAAGCCCTGTCAGGTGCAGCGCGGGAAGCCGGAGTTCATGACAAAATGTTCGGCATTTTCCATGATGCAGGATATAAAGGAATGTACGGCGGCATGGGACGTAACGCTATCAAGCAATTTAAAAGCATACCCGAAAAAGAAAGCCTGCTGGATAGAATGAATACAACCGAACTTGCCGCAAATCAGTTTCGCATGACTCAGACACGTGACAAGCTGGCGCGTGAACGGATAAGAGATCAACAGACTGCCATACGAACTCATGAAAAGGTAGGCAAGGAGGTCAGAGATGCTATCAAGCGCATCGGCGGAGTTTCTCCTGAGCACTTGCCTCCTGCTGAACATATAAAGTTTGTAGAGAAAAGAGTAAAGAGCGTACCTCCAAAGCTGAAACTGGATGAAAAAGATGCCAAAGGACTGGCCGGGCATTCGGAAAAGGAATGAGGAAAAGCAAAGAATACAATACCGCGCTGCAAATGAAAGACGCGGGCATAGAATTCAAGGCGGTGTAAAATGAATCAATCACCATTTGAAATGCGGTTTGATCCCCAGACAATTAAGCACTTGGGATTGAGAATGTATTCTACGCTTGCACCAGCATTAGCTGAAATTATATCCAATTCCTATGATGCTGACGCAACTAATGTAATTGTGACATTGATTGAAGACAAAAGGAACCCAAAAGAAATCAAAATTAAGGATGATGGGGTGGGAATATCCTACGAAGAAATCAACGATAAATTTCTTGTAATTGGACGTAATAGGCGGGATGCCGAGGGAGACAAACCTTCTGCCAGATACAAACGTTTGCCTACCGGCAAAAAAGGTTTAGGGAAGCTTGCACTTTTTGGACTTGTTAAAACCATTACAGTTACCACAGTACAAGCATGCAAACTTAATGAACTTGTATTAAACTGGGATGATTTAATGGCAGCCAGAGGAAGCTACCGTCCGAAAGCAACCATTATCAACCAAGATACAAAATCTTTCGAAGGTACGGTTATTTCGATGACGGGGCTAAAAAGGAAAACATCATTTGATTTTAATGGTTTGGCAGATAGTTTGTCCCGAATATTTCTTTTTGATGATACCTTTAACTTGCTGATTGAATCACCTTCTGGAGACAGAATTTCCATTGACAACAAGAAAAAATACAGCTTACTTAATAAAGAATTTGATTGGTCCCTTGAATCCCCTTTTTTGGTTCCACCTGGATCCTGGATATGCAGGGAAAATTAGCGGCCAACTTTTAACTTCCGAAAAACCGATAACACCATCGTCCGGTCTAAGAGGGATAACCCTTTTTTCAAGAGGAAAATTGGTGAACGCCCCAGAATTTTTCTCCAGTAAAAAGAGCATACTTGAAACACAAATTGATAAAATAAAAGCATTCTTGGAAAATGAATAGGAGTTTATAATGAGTGGTGGAGAATGGAATTACTTTGATAGACGCTTTAACTATGATTAATTCGTAAAAAGTCCCGAAATCGTCATGCCGGACTTGATAAGCCTGCCCCGTACTTGATACGGGGGCATCCAGAACGCATTGAATTTACTGGATTCCGGCTTTCGCCGGAATGACGTAAAACGGTATTTTTTGACTTTTTACGAAGCCATCAACTATGATCTTGAGGAGTTTTGTAATGATATAAAAGAGCGTTTTCCAACTTTGGCAGAAGAATTGTTGAAAAAAGGGAAAATCATTTGTGAGATAGTCCATAATATTGATTATGATGTTTGTGGTGATATTATGATTGAAGATGATGCTGATTTTGAGATAAATTCTACTAAAAAATTGACCGGAGATTGATAATTGAAACTCCATTTCGACCCCAACCACCAGTACCAGATTGACGCTGTAAAATCCATAATAGACATCTTTGAAGGCCAGCCTTTAAACCAAGGGGATTTTGGCTTTTCAATTTCTGAAAACGGCCGGCTTTTTAATGAAAATGGGGTCGGCAACAGAATTGTTCTTTCAGAAGAACAGGTCCTGAGCAATCTGCAGAAGGTTCAGAAAAGAAACGGATTCAAAAATATATCAGAAGAACTTGACGGAATGCATTTTTCCGTAGAGATGGAGACCGGCACTGGGAAAACTTATGTCTATATCAGAACTGTTTATGAGCTGAATAAAAAATACGGTTTTAAAAAATTTGTAATAGTAGTTCCAAGTATTGCCATCCGTGAGGGCGTTTTAAAAAATCTTGAGATTACTTTTGATCATTTTGAGAACCTGTATGACAGAATCCCTGTAAATTTTGATGTATATGATTCCAGAAAGGTTTCCGGTCTCAGGGGGTTTGCCTCAAGCAATGCGATTCAGATTCTGGTTATAAATATTGATTCATTCGCCAAGGATGAAAATGTTATTAACAGGCCAAATGACAAACTTACAGGCAAAAAGCCTATTGAGTTCATACAAAGCGCCAGTCCAATTGTAATTGTTGACGAACCGCAAAACATGGAAACAGAAATCAGGAAAAAGGCTATTGAGAATCTTAACTATTCCTGCACCCTCCGTTATTCTGCCACCCACACCAATCGATATAATTTAGTATACAACCTTGATCCTGTAAAAGCATACGATCTTGGACTGGTTAAACAGATTGAAGTTGATTCCATAGTAACTGAAAATGATTTTAATGACGCTTTTATCAGACTTGAAAAGGTATCTGCTACAAAAACACGAACATCAGCCAAGCTTACGATCAATATAAACCAAAAGGACGGTGTGGCAAGAAAAACCGTTACTGCAAAAGTAGGAGACGACTTGTACAAACTTTCCAAAAACAGGGATATTTATAAACAAGGCTATATAATCAACGGCATAGATGTTGAATCGGAATATATTTCCCTGTCCAATGGCGAGGACCTTTTTGTAGGCGACTCTCAAGGCGGCATGACTGATGAATTAATGAAATTCCAGATTGAAAAAACTGTAAAGGAACATTTAATCAAGGAGAAGAAATATAAGGATAAAGGGATTAAAGTTCTTTCTCTGTTTTTCATCGACAGAGTTGCAAACTACAGGCAGTATGATGAGGCAGGAAACCAGGTAAATGGTAAGTTCGCAAAATGGTTTGAAGAGTCTTTCAGGGATATCAGTTCAAAGACTGCATATAAGGGGCTGATACCATTTTCTGCCGGTGAGATTCACAACGGTTATTTTTCGCAGGATAAAAAAGGAAAATTTAAGGATACTCAAAAAACCGCAAAAGCAAAATCGGATATTGATACATTCAAACTGATAATGAGAGATAAAGAACGACTGCTTAGTACGGAAGAACCTTTAAGGTTTATTTTCAGCCATTCTGCATTACGTGAAGGATGGGACAACCCGAATGTTTTTCAGATCTGTACATTGAATGAAACCAGATCTGAATTAAAAAAAGACAGGAAATAGGAAGAGGCCTGAGGCTATCGGTTGATCAGTCCGGTTATAGAATCCATGACCCTGTAATAAATAAGCTTACTGTTATTGCGAATGAAAGTTATGAAGACTTTGCAAAACAGCTTCAAAATGAAATAGAAAATGAGTGCGGTGTTTCATTTAAGGGGAGAATAAAAAACAGGGAAAAAAGAAAAGAGGTAAAATACCGCAAGGGTTTTGAGCTTGATGAAAATTTTAAAAGACTCTGGGATAAAATAAAGCACCACACAAAATACAAAGTCATGTATGAAACCGGAGAGCTTATTGAGAAAGCATCAAAAGCTTTAAGATACATGCCTGAAATAAAAAGACCCGGTATAAAATCCACAAAAACATCTTTAAAATTTGATGAAGGCGGCATAATTAGTGATATTGTTTCAAGCTATGCAACTCTTTGGGACAAGACTTTCCAGATTCCCGATATACTGGCTTATATACAGAGCAAAATAGGCTTAACAAGGTCAACCATCCTGCAAATTCTTATTGAATCCGACAGGCTTGATGATGTCCTTATCAATCCCCAGCTGTTTCTTGATAATGCGGTTACTCAAATAAAAGAAGCCTTAAATGAATTATTGATTGATGGTATCAAATATGAAAAAATCGGAAATGTTGAATATGAAATGCGGCTTTTTGAGGATTATGAAATTCATGTTAATGACAGAACATTTTTTATTTTCCAAAAAGAAAAAACAATTTTTGGCAACATGATGCCTCTTGACTCACATGTTGAATATCAGTTTGCAAAGGATTGTGAAACACGTGAAGATGTTGAATTCTATTTCAAGCTTCCGTTCTGGTTTAAAATAAAAACTCCTATAGGAAACTATACTCCTGACTGGGCGCTTATAAAGAAAAACGAAAAGACCGTCTATTTTGTAGCGGAAACCAAATCTGAAAATCAGGAACTGAAAGAGAGCGAGAAAAGAAAAATCAAATGCGGCAAAGCGCATTTTGATGAATTTGAAGGCGTTGAATACAGGCAGGTTGTGAAAGTTTCGGATCTTGACTAATTAAACATCTTTGATGTTTCTATAATAGACAGAATAAAAAATAATATCAAATGGTTAGGTGGGAAAGGGAAAAAGAAAGTGTATTCTTCGTGGGCTTCGTGGTAAAATGTTTTTGTTTTACATTATGCTTGATTATATAAAATCGTTGGGTTAATAAATATATAAATATTGCGGGGGTGCCTTACCGGGCTGAGAAAATACCCTTTGGACCTGATCTGGATCATACCAGCGTAGGGAGCGGTACTAAAAATTTGTTACACTTTTATTTTTAAATGGCCGTATCTCCTGGAAGGAAGGTATCGGCCTTTTTTAATTTACAGGGTTGGCTCAAGGAGATAAGTCGTGGATGTTAAAAGAATTTTAACCATAGCTGGATCCGATTCAGGAGGTGGAGCCGGAATTCAGGCTGATTTAAAGACAATTGCCGTTCTTGGCGGATTTGGGATGAGCGTGATAACCGCTTTAACCGCTCAAAATACCCTTGGCGTCCAGGGAATTTATGATATCCCGGAAAATTTTGTAGAAAAACAGTTTGATTCCGTAGCAACCGACATAGGAATCGATACAGCCAAGACAGGAATGCTTGCCAATTCGCGAATAATTAAAAAAATAGCCGAAAAGATAAGGCAATACAAAATAGCTATCCTTGTTGTAGATCCGGTCATGGTAGCCAAGGGAGGAGCTCTTCTGATAGAAGATGAGGCCAGACAATCCTTAATTGAAGAGCTTTTGCCACTGGCCTTTGTTATTACTCCCAACATTCCTGAAGCCGAAGTTCTGTCAAAAATAAAAATATCTTCAGTTGATGACATGAAAAAATCAGCTAAGATTATTCTTGGTTTGGGAGCAAAAAACGTTGTTGTCAAGGGCGGGCACCTTGCCGGAGATGCTATCGACATCCTCTATGACGGTAAAAGGTTTCATGAGTTTATTTCAGAAAGAATAGACACCCAAAACACTCACGGCACAGGCTGCACATATTCAGCGGCAATTGCCACATTTCTTGCAAAAGGGGAAAAGGGGAAAGAAGAAAAATATATTCTTGAAGCGGTAAAAAAGGCCAAGGAATATATCACAGATGCCTTAAGGTTTTCACTTAGTCTTGGCAGAGGGCATGGCCCGACAAACCATTTTGCCCCGATTTTACGAGACAGCCAGCGCTATGCATGCATCTTGGATCTTAAGAAAGCTGTTGAACGGATAAAGGCTGAAAAATGCGGAAACATAATCCCAGAGGTCCAATCAAATTTCTGTTATGCTGTTCCATATGCGAGGGGGCCCGGCGACATAGCGGCCATTCCCGGCAGAATTGTCAAAATCGGGGAAGATGTCTGCACTTTCAAAGACCCTGCCTTTGGCGCATCACGACATATTGCCGGAAT
>JASEIZ010000210.1 GCA_030017395.1 Desulfobacterales bacterium
GGTCGTTGGAATACTTATTAAAGTAATCATCGCGATAATGGGTCAGGATTTTATTATAGGAATCAGTGTTTTCTTTATATACAAGACCACACTCCGGGCACCGGTTATAGGTTCTCAAGGAAATCTTAAAATAGAAATTCCCGGGGGCTTTGCAGTATGGACAATTTTTCATATTAAAAAACATACCGTGAGTATAAGCAAAAGTAAAAAACCTTCACGCTATCTGTTATTTTGAATACAGTTTCAGATCACTATCTACCATTTCCTTGACCAACTCCTCAAAAGTTACGGTAGGCTTCCATTTTAATTTTTCATATGCTTTCGAAGCATCTCCTTGAAGAATGTTAACTTCCGCAGGCCGATAAAGCTCTTCATTTACAATAAAATGTTTACGATAATCCAGGCCAACATAGTTAAATGCTGTTTTAAGAAAATCTTTAACAGAATGGGATTCTCCTGAAGCGATAACATAATCCTCCGGCTTATCTTGTTGAAGCATGAGCCACATAGCTCTAACATAATCACGCGCATGACCCCAATCTCGCTTTGCCTCAAGATTACCCAGTCTAATCTCTTTCTCCATTCCTAGCGATATCTTTGCGGCTGCTGTAGATATTTTCCTCGTCACAAATTCTGCACCTCTTCTCGGTGATTCGTGGTTGAATAAAATACCTGATATGGCAAAGAGCCCATATGCCTCCCTGTAATTTTTCGTCAGCTCAAACCCGGCCAGTTTTGATATCCCATACGGCGAACGAGGATGAAACGGTGTGTTTTCATTCTGTGGCGTTTCTGTGGCATTTCCGAACATTTCACTTGATGCAGCAAAGTAGAAACGACAACGTGGAGCCTGCCGTTTAACTGCAGATAATACATAATGAGTGCCATTCAAGTTTGTATTAATTGTAGAAAATTCATCTTCAAAAGAATAGGAAACATAGCTTTGAGCAGCCAGGTGGTAACATTCATCAGGCTGGATATCAGAAACAATGTTAAAAATAGATGCATAACTTTCCATTGAAGCGCTGTGGATATGAATCTTATCCAGGATATGCCGAATCCTCCACATTCGAGCTTGAGGATCCTCAAGAGCTACCCGCCTCACAATACCATGAACCTCGTATCCCTTTGATAGTAATAATTCTGAAAGATAACTGCCGTCCTGCCCTGTTATACCTGTAATCAATGCTTTTTTCATTTGGTTCTCTCCAAAACTTCTTTAATGTCCGCGATGTGACCTTTCCAGCCTGCTTGCCCTTGTAGCGGCTTAACCCACTTCAGTCCTTTTTCAACCTGGCTCTGATAACTACTTTTATTTTCAAGAGATTTAAAAGCTTCAATCCATGCATAAGAATCATTTGGATCAGCAACCAGAACATTGTTTCCGGTTGTTTCAACTAAGACCGGTATACTACTTACAACAGCGGGCACCCCGCAGGCCATGGCCTCCAACGGTGGATACCCATAACCTTCTTCTTTTGAGGGTTGTGCCAGACAAAAAGCATTTTTCATAATAACTGGTAGGTTTTCATCGTGCACATATTCAATCCATATAGCTTGAGAATGAGGATGTCTTACTTTCCAATACTTCTGATTTGTCTGGGAAACGCCAACAAATACTAATTCTCTATATATTTGGTCTGATATATTTAAAAGCAAACCAAGATTTTTATGGGGCAGGCCATTGCCTATAACCAAAACATATCCTGGCTGAAGATTATATTTTTTCAGAACATCACCTTGATTTTGTGCGGTTTCGATATTAAATCTTTCACTTATTCCAAGATGCCTCACTTTAGGATTTGCCCCCGTGAGACTCACATATTTCCTTGTTTCTTTTAAGCTCCATGAAGAATCATACCAGGTAAGATCAGCTTCTTTCAAAGCTCTTTTTAATCTGAAGGTGTCAAAAAAGACCTTAACTCGTTTTCTGTATATAGGATTGGTTAAATAAAGTATATCGTGTATAATATGTATTGTTGGACATTTTACGCTAAAAAGAGGGAGTTTTGGATATGGGCTAATGTAAAGGTCTACATCCTGCCGGCTGAGATCAGACAAGACCTTTTCGGACCATAAAAAACTAGAAGGCAATTTCTTGACTATTATTTTTCGACTGCTTCTAAATCTGGATGGCACACATTGAGTGAAAGAGGTAGCTATTTCAACTGACAGTTCATCCAAAATCATGGCATCTATCAATCCTTCCAGCACCCTTCCAATCCCTGTTTTTCTATGCGGAACAAACTCACGTCCATCAATAAGTATGCGTTTAGTAGCCATCTGTTAAATTTTCTCTTGTGAGAATTTTTTCATATAGCTTTTCTATACTTTTCACATTTCTTTCGATACTAAATAATTTCTCTACTCTTTTGCGTCCTGCTATTCCCATATTTTCTGCCTTTTTTTTGTCTTTTAAGAGTTTGATAATCGCTTCTGCTAATGCGATTGAATTTTTAGGTGGAACCAATATCCCGGTTATCCCATCTTCAACAACTTCTGAAAGACCACCTGCTTTGGTAGCCACTACTGGTTTCCCGCAAGCCATTGCTTCAGCAGCAGCACGGCCAAAGCCCTCACTAACTGAGGAAAGAACAAAAAGGTCTATACTGGCTAAAATTTCAGGTATGTCTTTACGATTACCAGTAAAAATAACATTTTCATCAAGGTTTAACTGTTTTACCTGATTCTCGAGGCGCTCTCTGTATTCTCCATCACCAACAATTAAAAAACGAGTATCCGGTAAAGTTTGCACTATCTTTTCAGCAGCTTCTAAAAGATATTTATGCCCTTTATACCAGTCCAGACGTCCCACAGTTACTACCAGTGGTGTTTCGGAAGACAAACTAATCTTTCCTCTTACTTTCCTGATGCCAACATCAGGCTTAAAACTTTCAAGGTTAATACCATTATAAACAAGCACGATTTTATCTTCTTTATCTTCTATCCAGTCAAAACGTCGGCTAACCGCTTTAGATATGACTATGATTTTACTTGCTAACCTTGCTAATAATCTGTCTAATAGATTATCACTATTAGCAATCCTCACATGCCAGATTAAAGGTGTCTTAGTTAGCCTCGCGGCAATCCCGCCAAAAATGGTTGCTCTTGAACCATTACTGTGGATTAAATCAATCTCTCTTCTCTTTATCAGTTGAATTAATTTAATAACTGTTCTCACCCAGGAAAAAATATTCAGATTACGTATAGTCTCCATCCTGACAATTTTGGTTTCAACCACTATTTTGTTTAATTCATTGAATAGACTGCCTTCCTCTGGACAAATCACAAGAGGATAATATTTTCCCCTATTAAGTCTTTTTAAAAGGCCTAATAAGCTTATCTGTCCCCCTCCTATTATATCTCCCGAGTTGGCAAGATAGAGAATAGTGTATGTTCCACTCATGTATTTTTTTGTTTTTCCCATAATTTTGCATACGTTGCGACTATTACCCACGCAGAAGAAAAAGAGATAAAGAATCCCGAGAATCCATCTCGAAACCCTCGCCATATAAAGAACTTACGGAAAAACCAGTATAATGGTTTTACAAAAAAGTACACGAGAAAATTTCCTGTGTTAATTCTTACTCCTTTTTCATACTCTTCCTGGGCAAGACGAGATGTATACTGATTAAACTTGTCGAAATAGTGGTGTAAGTTTCTATAGGTATGATGGATAAGGGTATTTTTCAAAGTACCCACT
>JASEIZ010000211.1 GCA_030017395.1 Desulfobacterales bacterium
ATAAACTGCCTAAAAACAAACTTCACCAGCTTCTCAATTATGATCCTCAACGAGCTTTGTGCCCTTTTACGCCGGTAAACAAAAAGGTTTTTGGATTGATATATCTTGGCAGCAAAGGGCTTAACATAATCAAGCTGAGAAATTACGGTCTGCCGGTGCCTCCTGGTTTTATCATTACTACGGAAGTATTTCGTTCAAGAGAAGTGATCGACAATTTTCCTCCGGCACGGGAGTATTTTAAAAAACAGATTTACAACCAGATATCTGCTCTGGAAAAAGTTACGAAAAAAGCTTTTGGAAACCCTAAAAATCCTTTGCTCCTTTCTGTTAGAAGCGGAGGAGCCGTTTCACAACCTGGAATGATGTATACTTTACTTAATGTCGGATTAAACGAAGAGATCGCAGCAGGAATTGCCAGGCAAACCGGTAACAGCTGGTTTGCCTGGGATAATTATCGCAGATTTCTTCAGTGTTACGGCATGTCATTTAATCTTGACAGGAATGATTTTGACGCAATTATTAATGAGTTCAAACAACGCCTGAGCATTCCTTATAAAAGAGGGTTTCCAGGCCAGGAAATGAGAAAAGTGGCTCTGGCCTATAAGGATATGATAAGGGATAGCGGAATTAATATTATAGAAGACCCGTTCGAACAATTGTATCTGGTAATAAAAAGCGTCCTTGGGTCATGGGAATCATCAAAAGCAAAGGCTTACCGTAAAATTATGGGCATATCGGATGACTGGGGCACAGCCGTTACTGTTCAGAAAATGGTTTTCGGCAATCTCGGCCAACAGGCGGGGTCAGGAGTCTTTTTTACCCATAATCCAAGATGGTCCGGAGATATCTTAAGGTTATGGGGCGATTTTACACTCGGAAATCAGGGTGAAGACGTGGTTTCAGGGCTTGTCAATACCATGCCGATTTCAATCAATCAGCAGGATATTGAAATGAGACAAACCGACATAACCCTTGAGTCACGTTTTCCGCTTATTTTCAAAGCATTGAAAGATTGGTCGAGTGAATTAGTCTATAAAAAAGGTTGGAGTCCGCAGGAAATCGAGTTTACATTTGAAGGCCCTTTAATAAAGGATCTTTACCTGCTCCAGGCCAGGGATATGACTATGAGAGAAAGGAAAAAGGTTTTGACTTTTGATCCAGAGAAAATATCAAAGGCCAAATATTTAGGACACGGTATCGGAGTCAGCGGCGGAGCAATGAGCGGTCGAGTAGTTTTCAGTCTGGATGAAATCGATAAGTGGAGAAAGCTGGAGCCGGAAACATCTTTAATTCTTCTCAGAGCGGATACTGTTCCAGATGATATTCGGGAGATATATGCCTCCGATGGCCTACTCGCAACGCGTGGAGGGTTAACGTCTCACGCTGCTGTCGTGGCCCACAGGCTTGGCAAAACATGTGTGGTTGGATGCGTGGATCTTGTTTGTAATGAAAAGAAAAAAAACTGCCTGTTTAACAAAATATCATTAACAACCGGTGATTATATAAGCATTGACGGTCGTGAAGGCTCTGTTTATCATGATTTTATCGGTATCAAAGAAAGTTAGCCGTTCACGGCTTGAAACTTGAAATTGGAAAGTAGAAATTGGGAAGAGATGAAAGTAGAAATTGGAAATTAGAAAGAACAGTACAAAAGAATGAAGGCCAAATTTCCAATTTCTATTTTCCAATTTCAACGTTCCGTAAACGCTTACAAAGAAAGTTAAGAGGTAAACAATCAAGGAGGCTGACATGTACAAGGATAAAGGGTTAAAGCTTGGAATAAACGGTTTTGGCAGAATCGGTAAGCTTACCTTGTGGCACAATATCGGTCGAAAATATTTTAATGAAATTGTTGTAAACATTGGTCGCAAGGTCGGCACATCACTCGATGATATTGCACACTATACGGAAAGGGATTCAACTTATGGTTTACTTCATGCATATTTGTACGGTTATAAGGCCGAACCTTTTATTGAAAACCTGGATGAAAAAAGCGGTTTGATGACGATTGACGGAATAAAGGTAAGGTTTTTAAGAGCTGCCAGAAATCCTGACGGAATAAACTGGAGAGAGCACGGCGTAAAACTTGTAGTAGATACTACCGGACAATTTCTTGATCCGACTCTTCCTCCGGAACATCCCAAAGGGTCAATACGCGGACATATCGAATCTGGAGCAGAAAGAGTGATAGTATCCGCCCCGTTTAAGATCAAAGATAAAGGACTTGCCATGCCGGGCGATGCCGTAACAACCGTAATGGGTATAAATGATGATGATTATGATCCAAGGCGCCATAATATTGTATCAAATGCATCCTGCACTACTACATGCCTTGCCCACATGATAAAACCTCTTATCAATTATTTCGGCGCCGACAAAATACTGTCGGCCTCCATGGCTACGGTACATGCAGCCACAGGTTCACAGCAGGTTCTTGACAGGCTGCCGAAAACAGGATCAACTGATCTGAGAAAAAACAGAAGCGTAATGAATAATATTATCCTCACCACAACAGGCGCTGCCAATACACTCAGGCTTGTAATACCTGAAATGGAGCAGATAGGATTCATTGCAGAGTCAGTTAGGATTCCCACAAACACAGGCTCTCTTATCATTCTCGTGCTTAATCTTCAGGAAGAATTGTCCGGAGAATCGATAAGGAGAGAATTAATCAATAATATATACAGGCAAGCTGCATCAGACGATCCAAGAGGCTATCTCTATTATACTGACAAGCAAAATGTTTCTGAAGATATAATCGGCATGCCCATAGTTGCGGCTGTTATTGAAGGCCATGAGACACATACCCGCACGGCAAATGTTACAATAGATCTAAAAAATGCGCCTGGGCTGGAAAAAGATATCATATCTTCGCTAAAAAACACGGTCGTCAGAATACCGGTAACTCAGGCCGTTATATATGGATGGTATGACAATGAAATGGCCAGCTATGTTAACCTGCTGGGAGACAGAATAGTTTCAATAGCTGAGAATATGTGACTTTGCTTTAATGAGGAAGATGGATACAAAATGTCAAGAAATATCGGGAATTTTCTAAAATATTACGGCAGGTTCTCAAGGAGTGTTCTTTTTGAAGCATTTCGATCGTTTTTTAGAGATAATTGCCCTAACCTGTCGGCCGCCATTGCATTCTATTCCATTCTATCGGTCATTCCAATTGTTTTTTTCATTCTTTTTGCCAGCGGATTTATTCTTGGATCTTCCGAAAGTGCATATACCGCAGTTGTTGAATTTATAAGACAAATTCATCCTTACATGGAAGACAGGCTGCTCATGGGAATAAAAAACCTGTCAAAAACCAGCAGGGTATTGGGATGGATCGGATTTGGATTTCTCTTGTGGATTTCTACGATGCTATTCTATTCTCTGGATGTCGCTTTTACTATTATCTTCCGTGTAAATAAAAAGGATCGCTTTTTTTTCAAATCAATTCTGATGGCTTCAGCTGTTATACCTCTTGGGGTTATTGCCATTCTTTTTTCCATTTTGATAAATATTGCAGCAGTGATGATAGAACATACCGAATTAGTTCTATTCGGAATCAACATCAGCGATCTTATAGTAAATGTCGCTCTAATCCGGCATATAATCCCCATTTTTTCTGTTATTGTTTTATTCACACTCATTGCTGTCCAAAATAGCTTGGATTTTCAAGTTTCGGGTCAATAAAAACAGTT
>JASEIZ010000212.1 GCA_030017395.1 Desulfobacterales bacterium
CTTCTTGAAAAAAAAGATGAAGACAAACGTCTTTATTATGTTGCTTCTACCAGGGCTGAGCATAAACTTTATCTGCCATATTATCCTCATACCGGAAAACAGCAATGGGTTGGGCCGGTATGCAGCCTGCTTTCTCCTGCCATAGAAAAGGCTTTCCCAAAAAATGATGAAAATAAAAATATTTTATGGCTTATGCCGGATGATCATTGTTTCGCAGATGATAAAATAAAGCCGGATAATCAACGATATCTTCCTGAAACACAGATAAAAGATCAGGCAGATTTTTTTCCTCACATAAGAAATTACAGGCATAAAAAAATCAGGCTGGAGTCGTTTACAAGTCTGCACGATAAAGTTTCCCGCATTGATAAAGGAGGCGAGCAAACAACAGGGTTTCAACTTGCAGATGAAAAATCCAAAGAGGATGACGAAAGCTTTGGTTTGCAAAAAATAGATATTGCGACTGCCGACATAATACCTGATGAAATGCCAGGCGGAACCGATATAGGATCTATGTTTCACAACATATTAGAGCATATTGATTTTACGCGTGCTGTTGAAAAAATGGATGCAGCGCAGGATAAGGTTCGTTCTTTACTGGATGATCCTGAAACCGGAGATATTATTTTGAAACAGATGGACATATACCGCGTAGAGGAGCGCTGGGCATATAACATCTGCCGGATTATAAAAAACACCCTTACAACTCCCATAAGCATTGTTGACGATCAATTTATTCTTGGCAGGATCGGAAAGGCGGATCGGCTTCATGAAGTGGAGTTTATGTATTCTGATCACTCGGCTGAAAACGGGTTTATAAGAGGTTCTGTGGACATGGTTTTCCGGTACAATAATAAATTTTATATAGCGGACTGGAAATCAAACTATCTTGAAAACGGCTATGACCAGGATTCCATGGCAATTAACATGAACAGCGTGGGTTATGATCTTCAATACAGGTTATACACCATTGCGGTTTTGCGCTGGTTAAAGCAAAGCTTAAACAACAGGTTTGATCCTGTAATAGATTTTGGCGGGATATTTTATTTTTATTTGCGTGGCATGGGAACAGGAAAAGGCAATGGTATCTTTTACATTCCTGCGGCTCAATTAGGAGATTTGGAAAGGGTGGAAGAGGAAGTTGTAAAAATTATAAGTTTTTAGGCGCTTGAAAATAAATACGCTTCAGGTATAATCAAATTTAAACCAGGAAAAACTCACGAATAAGAAATCGTAAAGAAATAACCGACCATAACTATAAATAAGTAGTGGTGGTTTGGACAAAGAGTCAGGCAAAAATAGCATTTTATATCAGGTTCTTTCTTAACGATTTCTAATCCGCTCAAACAGTTTCCTGCTTTAAATCTGATCATACCCGAAGCTTGATATCAGACAGATTGTTGCATTAAGAAATATTTAAAGGTTTGATGGAAAATAACAGGCAAAATATCAGCATGCAAGCATTCAATGAAAATAAGCATCCGTTTTTTGGCGAGGCTGAGCTTTCTGTGCTTGATTTAATGACCATAAGAGATCTTTGCAAATTAGGCGGTTATCAAAACGACTTGCCTCTTTCTGCGGTTTTGATGGCCATGTTTTTTGCTTTACAGGAGGGCAGTCTCTGCCTGAACATAGACAAAAGTTCTCTGTCTGATAAACTGCAACTCTTTATGGAAAGCAAAAAAGCAAAACAGATCTCCGATAAGTTTTTATACGGTTTAGCAGAAAACAGATATAATAATCTCATTGCAAGAAACATCGATACCTACCTGCCTCTTATTGCATATGAGTCCAAAGAGAAAAAACTTCTTTATTTCCAAAAGTTCTTTTTTCATGAAACCAGACTTAAGCACAGGCTCAGGGCTTTTTTGCGGGCAAATGAACCCTGTAAATTATCCGGCGAAAAGGAAAATGAGATTTTAAGGGAGCCGGTTGAAAAGGATCAAGACCAGATTAAAGCTATCAGGCTTGCGCTTGGCTCACAGTTTGCCATTATATCAGGCGGGCCCGGAACCGGTAAAACCTTTGTTATGGTGAATATTCTTCGCTGTTTTGTGCGTGCCGGAGTCAAACCGGAACAAATCATACTGGCTGCTCCGACCGGCAGAGCGGCGCAAAGAATGACCGAAGCCATTCACAGCCAGATTAATTCCATCGAAAATCCGTGTCCCGAGGATATTGAGCTGCTGAAAATGACGGGGAGCACGCTGCACAGAATATTGCGATATAAAACCAGTTCTCATGACTTCCATTACAGGGATACAAATCCTTTGCCCGCATCAGTTGTCATTGTCGATGAAGTTTCAATGGTGGATGTTGTCATGATGGAAAGATTTTTGCGCGCAATAGATCCCGCAAAAACAAGGCTTGTTTTATTAGGAGATAAAGACCAGCTTCCTTCGGTTGAGGCTGGAGCGGTTTTTGCGGAAATGATTCCTGAGGAAACAGAAGATAATATATTCAAAGACAGATTAGTAGTTTTAAAAAAGGTTTATCGATCAGGCGCCAATCTTCTGCGTCTGGCAAAACAGGTCAACGAGGGTAAATTTCCTGAATGCTTGCCGATATCTCTTAATTCAGCCTTGTTACTTAAAGAGGATAACTGGGCGTTTGTTTTGCCGGATGACAATATAAACAAATGGAAGAAACAGCTCAGACTGTGGGTTGAGCATCATTATTTAGGCAGGACAAATAAAGACAATAAATCATATAAAGAATTGATACTTGAAGCTGTTAAGCTTGATGCTGATAGTCTTGCATATTCAGATGATGAGCAGAATATTCTTGATCAGATTTTCAGCAAAATTGAAAAGGCAAGGATTTTAACTCTTCTGCGCAAAGGGGTTTATGGTTGCTCCTGGATAAACAGCATAATAGCTCAATATTTGAGTTTTGAGCTGGAGCCTCTGACAAGAATGCATAATAATATTTTCAGCGGCGCTGTTATCATGATCACTCAAAACGATTATTCAAAAAAACTTTTTAACGGAGATGTCGGCGTTATAATTAAAAGCGTTGATGGAAATTACAGGGTGTTTTTTAAACGATTCGGCTCCTATATTTTTTTTGACATGGATCTTTTGTCGAAATGGGAGCTGGGCTTTGCTGTGACGGTGCACAAAAGTCAGGGGACGGAATTTGATGATGTGCTGCTTGTGCTGCCGGATAATGAAAGCCACAGGTTGTTGACCAGGGAGATAATATATACCGGCATTACCAGAGCAAAGAAAAGGGTGATTTTATATGGCATTGAGCCTGCATTTAAAAGCGCTTTGCAAAGGAAAATTGAACGGGAATCAGGTTTGACCTGGTGATGGCAGGTCTCTACTTGTCATTACCGTTTTCCACTTTTTCCCGGTCATTAACGGTTTCTTTGATTGCGCAATAAATTGTTTTGAAAATTTCATGAAAGCCGGACGGGGAAATTCTTCCAGCTTCTATGAATTTGACAACTATTTCCTTGGACGCCCTTAGAATTTGTTCATCAATTGAAGAGCTCATTTTAAATATCCTTTTGTTGATGTTTTTTTATCAATAATATTAATTTGTTAGCAGAAAGGATTATTCGTGTCAAGCTATTTGATGGCCGGTCTCATAGTCTGATTGACAGCGGGCATTATATTTTCTATTAATATTGATGAACTCGTAAAAAGTCCAAAAACACCGTTTTCCGTCATTCCGGCGAAA
>JASEIZ010000213.1 GCA_030017395.1 Desulfobacterales bacterium
GTTTTGGAAAATTATTCAAAATAACGACATGGGGTGAGTCTCATGGGGAAAGTGTCGGGGTTGTTATAGACGGATGCCCGCCGAAAATACCGCTTGATGAGGAGATTATCCAGAATATGCTTGACCGCAGAAGACCCGGCAGGTCGCCTGCCAGTACCGGCAGGCAGGAGCCGGACAAAGCTGTTATCATGTCCGGCCTGTTTGAAGGCATGACCACCGGTACCCCTATAATGATTATGATTTACAATAAAGACGCAGATTCAAGAGCTTATGAGAAGTATGCAGAGCTTTTTCGGCCCGGTCACGGGGATATAACATACACGGTCAAATACGGAATACGTGACTGGCGAGGAGGGGGCAGGGCGTCTGCGCGGGAAACGGTGGCAAGGGTGGCTGCCGGAGCTGTTGCAAAGGTCATTCTTGACAGGAGTAAAATCAAGGTCGTTGCTTATACTATCGAGCTTGGCAAAGTAAAGGCTAAAAAGCGGGATATGGGAGTGATCGATCAAAACATGTTTTGCTGTCCTGATATGTCTGCTGCTGAAAAGATGGAAAAACGGGTTATAAGCGTAAAAAAAGAAGGGGATTCAATAGGAGGAATTGTGGAAATCCTGGCAAAAGGGGTTTGCCCGGGTTTGGGAGAACCGGTATTTGATAAACTTGACGCAGAACTGGCAAAAGCTCTGATGAGCATCGGGGCGGTCAAGGGCGTGGAGATAGGTTCCGGTTTTAAAGCTGCGGCTATGAAGGGTTCTGAAAATAATGACCCCATAACTCCCGAAGGCTTTTCCACAAACAATGCCGGCGGTATTCTGGCGGGCATATCCAATGGAGATGATATTGTAATACGTGTTGCCGTTAAACCCATACCTTCTATAAAGATTAAGCAGGATACAATCGACAGGTCGGGAAATTCAAGAACCATTTCAACAAAAGGGAGACACGATATTTCGGCGATACCGCGTATTAATGTCGTATGCGAGGCAATGGTATCACTTGTGCTTGCTGATCATCTGCTAAGACAAAGGGCTATTCAATGAGCGATATTACTATAGGCATAATAGGCGGGACCGGCAATATGGGTCGTTGGTTTAAGGATTTTTTTTCAGAGGCGGGCCATAGCGTTTTGATTTCGGGAAGAAAAACATCGCTTTCACATTTGGATATGGCAAAAAAGAGCGATGTTGTGATCCTGAGTGTGCCAATTGATGTTGCAGTGCACCTTTCAGAGGAGATCGGGCCGATTTTAAGCCAGGATCAGGTTTTGATGGATTTATGTTCTCTCAAAGAAACTGTTTTGGAAAGCATGCTGCGTTTTACACATGCCCAGGTTATAGGAACACATCCTTTGTTCGGCCCTTTTACAGATTCGATAAAAGGGCAGAATATTATTATATGCCCCGGCAGGGGAACAGGATGGCTAAAATGGCTGGAAAATGAGCTGAGGGAAAAGGGGGCCGTGGTTACCCGAATGGATCCGGTTACACACGACAGGAATATGGCTGTTATCCAGGGGCTTACCCATTTTTTAACCATTTGCATGGGTAGAACTCTTCAAAAAATGAACATGCCCCCTGATGAGGTAATGTTTTATTCAACCCCTGTTTTCAGGCTGAAAATCAACCTAATAGGCCGTCTTTTTTCGCAGGATCCAGGTCTTTATGCAAGCCTGATCGGCGAAAACAGACATGTTGAAGATGCTTTAGCTACCTTTATTTCTGCCATGGATGAAGCAAAGGAATCCCTTTTGTCCGGTCAGAAGGGCGGGGCAATAGCTTATCTGGATGATATCCACAGCTTTCTTGGTGGTTTTTGTCAGGATGGTCTTGATGAAAGCAATAAAACCTTAAATGATCTTTACAATAATACTGAAGTTTGAAGTGACTAACCCAAATTTTTCCGCGCCCGGATATTTTATAATGTTTTAAATTTTCGTTGTAGTAGAATATTTCTGTTAATTTTCAAGAAGTTTCTGTCATAAGAGAATCTTCTTGACATTTGCGAGGGTTTTCGTTAATATTTTGGCATACAATAAACTCTTAAGCAAATTATGAAAACTATCATGTATGAAAGAAACTTATATGTTGACAGAATCAGACCGTATATCGGCAAGCCGGTCATTAAGGTCATCACAGGTATGCGGCGGGTCGGGAAAAGCTGTTTCCTTCAGTTGATCATCAATGAACTTCGCACCCGAAAAATCGCCCCAAAGTGCATACTTTATATCAACAAGGAATCCCTTGAGTATGACTTCATTCAAAACTACAGGGACTTATACAATTATGTAAGTGATTCCTTCTCCGGTATAACAGCCCAAAAATATCTGTTTGTCGATGAAATACAGGAAATATCCGGGTGGGAAAAAGCCATCGCGTCATACCTGGCAGACGGTGGTTTCGATATTTACATCACTGGTTCGAATGCGCATCTGCTTTCATCGAATATCGCTACGTTGATAGCGGGTCGCTATATCGAGATCCCTGTTTATTCACTGAGTTTTAAAGAATTTCTTCTCTTTAAAGACCAGAAGAGAAAAAGCATAGACGAGGATTTTTCAACCTACCTGTGGGCCGGAGGCTACCCTGCCATCCATCATTTCGACCTGGATAAAGAGGTTATTTATCAGTATATCGGAGCTATCTACGATACAATTCTTCTAAAAGATGTTATTAAAAAGAACAATATCCGCAATGTATCCCTTCTTGAAAATATCACGCGCTATATCTTTGATAATGTCGGCAATATTTTCACCGCCAAAAAAGTTACTGATTATTTGAAATCCCAAAAACTTAAAGTTAGTATCGAAACGGTCCAAAACTATATTGCATATCTTGCAGCCACTTTTGCACTACACAAGGTTCCGCGTTATGATATCAAAGGGAAACGGTTGCTTGAACTGCACGAAAAATATTATCTGGGGGATGTGTCTTTGCGCCACGCCCTCCTTGGATATCGAGAAGGTGATATTTCAGGAGTTCTTGAAAATCTGGTATTTCTCGAACTGAAACGAAGAGGCTACCAGGTCTTTATCGGAAAAGTCGATAACAGAGAGGTCGATTTCATCGCAGAAAAAGAACAGCGAAAAATATATGTGCAAGTGGCTTATCTTTTGGCATCTCCGGAAACAGTTAATAGAGAATTTTCTGTTTTAGGAGCGATCAAAGACAATTATCCCAAGTACGTAATAAGCATGGACAAAATATTCGGCGCTGATTTTGAGGGAATTCAGAGGCTTAATCTCATCGATTTTCTTTTAAGTCAAGACATATGAAGCTATTACGCATCTTTTGCAGATCCGCTAATTACCAATGAACCACTCCGCTGCAACCTGCGGGGTATCAATATTGTACATGAGCATTTTGAGCTGGACCACAACACAGGTAGCTTTCGGTACATTAGTTTATAAGTTACTGTTAAGTTTTGGTTTATTCCTGCCTGGAAGTTAATCTGCCTGATCAGCCGAATCGCCGGACACGTGATCTATTCATTGCCGATCCTCACTGATCATTTCTGAGACCTGTTTTCCCGGAAGTTCGACAGGGCTGGGGATGTCTATATTCCACATATTTGCAGCTACGAACTGTGAACCGACAACCGTGAACGGTTAAGATTTTCTCACATAACCCTCAAAATCCTTTTCTAAAAGAAAATGAGATACCATTTCAGCTACCTTGTCTGCGG
>JASEIZ010000214.1 GCA_030017395.1 Desulfobacterales bacterium
TAAAGCCGATTTATTCCTTGCCGGAGCTGCTCAGCTAATTACTGTAATTTTAGCCTACCGCATGAACTCTTTTGATAAAATCCGGTGTTCAGCCAAAACACTTGCTGCATAATTCTTTCCTCAATAATTTTCCCATGGCTTGCTTTCTGTCAGGCCTTCTTCTCATGTCCATTTTTGCTTTCCAAGGTACATTTCTCTCTTCTCTCGATTCTTTTTTGTATATTGGCATTCTCACTGGCTGTATTTAATTCCAAATTACCTTTTTATACCATTTTCTGTCGTCCGTTTTGCAAGTCGCTAAGAGGTTTTAACATGAGTTTATACCCTGCCTTTCAGGACAAGAATGCAGAACGGGTATGTACCCAAAGATTTAAATTTACCAAGGGACGGACAGCTCTAGCCAGCCATCTTGCCTCGCACCCTACATGGGCCTTTATCCTGCGCATGAAGGATAACTGACCTGTTATCACCTTTGGACTCCAGCGGGCGGCAATGGCATCAAGGCATCCTGCAAGGTATCCTGAGAAATCGCCAAACCACTTCCGGATCCGGTATATGGTACTTTCCTCGCAGGAGACCGTATCTTCCGTACTGTCGAGAATTGCTTCGATGCTTTTGCTGGAATATCTTTTGTATGGGACAATATTATCAAGCAACTCATGATGTATTCGTCTGCAATTGCTGCACCGGAGTCGGCGAATTACGAGGATGAGCTTTTCTCCGCAGCTTTTTATTACTTTACGGCTTCTAGTACCGGCTACTTTTAGCTCCGGACTGCTACATACCGGACATATGCTTTTCTCTTTGCTCTTTACGTGGTATTTGTTCTTAACCTTTTTGTGAGGGACCAGTTCATATTCTTTTATATTGATCATACATCACGACTTCCCGCAGCATTTCTTGTACTTCTTTCCGCTGCCGCAAGGGCAAGGATCATTCCTTCCCGTCTTCTCTACCTTTATCGGGCCGGTAGCCATGCTTTTGATAAAAGTGCTTCTTTTCAGAGATGGAATCTCTTTTTTCAACTCTGCTGCCTTCTGGTCGTTGCCGACAGCTTGATAGATTTCCACAGCTCTTTCAGTGACATCCAGCCGATCCCGAAGATCCTTTTGATCCAATGCCTTTGCTATGATTGCCTCTGCTTTTTTAAGGTGTGCCTCCGTCTTGTTTTTCCCGAAGTGATAACAGTCTGACCAACCAATGTATCCCCAGCCCCAGTTAGGGTCAGACTCCAGCCACATACCATACAGACGGTCGCACTCTTCTTCATTGCCGAGTTCGAAATGGGAATCCGCTATCGCCCTGCGTGTATTCTCAACTATCAGGCCATCTTCTTTTCCGCATACCGCAAGCATTTCCTCGCAGTATTTTATTCTCTTGCGGAAGTATTCCTTGTTTTCAAGCCCAGCGTTATGTAGTTCCGCCTCAAGCTCCTGCACATAATTTGTTAAAAACTCTGACCACTGATATTTTTTCTGTAGTTCATCAATGTTATGGACACCGGTATCGGCCATGATTGACTTAATGTCTTCCCACGCTTCAAGCCAGATATCACAAGCTTTTTGGCTTTTGTCGTCTACAAGATAATCATAGCCGGTCATGATTTTTTCATCTGCAATTTTGTATCTTTCCATGATTCCCTCCTGAATGGTACTGTTATTAGTGTCATTCTAACATTTTTCCCACGTTTTTAATACCCGGCTACTATTTCCGTCAAAACCTGGACAGGCATCGGAGTCAGCTTTATGCAATTTTATTTTAGCTGAAACACTATTCTTCATATATCTTTCTTTCCAGTAATCAGCCAATTCTTTAAACTTATAATCATGAAATTTTATTTCGTTGTCCAATCCACTGACATATTCATTGACATTCGCACGGATAATCCGGAATACGATTACCTTACGCTCCAAAACTATAAAAAAGACACTGATTTTTTCAGTGCCTTTATTGTCTGGTAGTGTCGTTAACACTTTCCTACGCTTCTATTTTAATATAACCTGTACCTCTTTCCCAAGACAGCGGGCAACTTTAGCCAGAAAGTCAAGGGATGGATTGTACGTTCCGCTTTCCAGGCGGCTGATATTGGATTTTTGAGTTCCAACCCGGAGTGCCAATTCTTCCTGGGTAATGTTTTGGCTGGTTCTTGCTTCAATGATTTGGGAAATCACATCATAACGCGGTTTCAGCTTTTCGTACTCTATTTTGAATTCTTCATCCTTCATTAAAAGCTCTTTCACTTCGGAAAATTTTACTCCTGCTTTACGCATCCTTACACCTTCTTTCATAATCTTCTTTATAACGTAATGCCCGTTCAAGCTCTCTTTGCGGCGTTTTTTCAGTTTTTTTGGTAAAACCATGAAGCAGCACAAAGGTATTTTCGTGGTAGGTGAAGTAAAATATTCTGCTGATGTCCGACGCAAATTTAACGCGAAGTTCAAAAATTCCCTTATATCGTGTACCCTTCATCGGCTTTACATAGGGTTCCCTTAATTGGGAACCATGCTTTTCAAGAAGCTCTATTTCACTAAAGGCTTTTGCCCGCATTTTTGCATCTAAGGTAAGCAAATAATCAAGGACGGGAATGCTGCCATTTTCCTTTTTATAGTATTCCACTTGCCACTCCATGATACATCTCCAATCTTAGTATATGCCGTGTCTTACTTTAATGTTATCATATATGATAACAAAAATCAAGAAGTTTAAATTTCTGTATGTTGAATTTTTGTAAGGGTAGTAAAACAAATTTTTAATTTTTCTCCTTCTATCGCCGTATTTCAGCTAAACAATGCCGTAAGTGAACTATCTCGGATACAAAACCCGAGGCTTCAAAGGTAACTCCGACAATTTGTGTCCTCATAGCTCCTTTGTTAGCCTCATACGAGTTTACTTCTTGAGACAGCCTAACGGCTGGGCTAGATTCACAATAGCCCTCTGTAGCAGATCCCCTTTCTGATAGATGCTTCAAACAGTAAAAAACCCGCTGGATTATCACAGGTAGGTTGATCTGTGATAATCAAAGAAAAACTACGCTGCTGAAATTTCACTGGAGATTGGACAAGCTCAAATGACGTATAGATTTTTAATTAATACTTATTAATTAAAATATTCTATATTATTCTAACTATTACCTTCCCTATTTTAAACTCCGGAAACTTTTTCAGCATGAAAACCTCTCCCACTCCCAGCCTCTTTATCTCATCCGGGTGCACGATAAAACTCCTCTGCTCGCTGATGGTGCCCATACCTGTCATTCCCGCTTGGTCAATCTGCCTGGTGATCGACATGTCTTCTCTGGTACCTATCAGCGACGACAGCAGTTCGGCCGATGCCGGCACATCCTGCCTGTGAATTATCTTGATATTTGTATTCCCCAGCACCTGTTCCATCAACTCTTCTTCTCCACCCGTTCTTAGGTCTGCAAGCTCCTGAGTACTTAATATGACATGAAACCCTGCTCCCCTTGATTTGTTTATGTAATCGGTTACCTGAGACCCGGCAAATACCCCGAATTCATCAAAGATACTGAATACCTTCTTTCCCCTCCCGAACATCCTGGCTGCCGTCGTCTTCAGATCTATCACAATAAGCCTTCCCAACAGACGCGAGTATTCCGGGAACCTGAGACTGTCCAGACTGAAAAA
>JASEIZ010000215.1 GCA_030017395.1 Desulfobacterales bacterium
CTGTTTTTATTGACCCGAAACTTGAAAATCCAAGCTATTTTGGACAGCAATGTATCGGTTTATACAATTTGATTGTAAGTCAAAGCTTAGATCGTTTAATGGAGGGCTAATAATATTGGTTGCAAAAAACAGGATCAAAGAAGGAGATATCCTGCTGGAACTCGAAGATATTTGTATGTATTTCGGGAAAGTCTGTGCTCTGGCAGACATAAATCTGAAAGTCAGGAAAGGAGAGATCCACTCAGTTATCGGCCCTAACGGAGCCGGTAAAACGGTAATGATGAATATTATTAACGGTCTTTACCACCCTCAGAATGGAAATATATATTACAAGGGGCAAAAGATTAATAAACTCAGGCCATACCAGAGAGCCAAACTGGGTCTGGCCAGAACCTTTCAGAAGGTGGAGGTGTTCGGAGGCATGACAGTGCTGGACAATATCCGTCTTGGCAGACATATACATTTAAGATCGGGTATATTTAGCGGTTCAGCATATATTGGAAAAACAGCACGCGAGGAAATTGAGCATAGAACTTTTATTGAAGAAGAAATAATCGATTTTTTAGAAATTGAACATATCCGCCATAAAGCGGTCGGTATGCTGCCGTACGGATTACAGAAAAGGGTTGAATTGGGCAGGGCGCTTGCCCTGGAGCCGGAGCTTCTCATTCTGGACGAACCGCTGGCCGGCCTTAATCTGGAAGAAGTCGAGGATTTAGCCAGGTTTATCCTGGACATCAATAAAGAGGACCGGTGGAGAGTAACCTGCCTTTTGGTAGAACATGACATGGGTGTAGTCATGGACCTTTCCGATCATGTTTTAGCGATTAATTTCGGCAATACCATACTTGATGGCAAACCTGAAGAGGTTCAGAACAATCCAGAGGTAATAAAGGCTTATCTGGGTGATGAGGATCTATATGCAACAAGGGCGTAAAAAAGGCGAAAGCAAGGCGAATCAGGGTCTGGAAATTCCCAAAACCCTGACGATTCCCAAGCTTTTTCTTAAACAGGCCGAAAAGTTCGGCAAGAATACTATTGCCATGCGGGAAAAGGAATTCGGCATCTGGCGACCTATCACATGGCATGATTATCTTGAAAATGTTAAACACCTGGCTCTTGGCCTGATCAGTATAGGTCTTAAGAACCAGGACAAGATTTGCATGATCGGCACCAACCGTCCTGAAGGCTTATGGGCCGAGATGGCCACCATGTGCGCAAGAGGAATAGGTGTCTGGTTGTTTCAGGAGTGTCTTATAGATGAGGTCAAATACATTGTTGATAATTCAGACACCAAGTTTATATTTTGTGAAAGCCAGGAAGAGGTTGATAAAGCGCTTTCCATATTTGATGAATGTCCAAAACTGGAAAAGATTATCTGGGATGATCCAAAAGGGATGCGAGATTACGAGCAGGATTATCTGATAAGCTTTAAAGATCTACAGCAGTTAGGCAGAGAGTTAAATCAAAAACAGCCCCATCTTTTTGAGGAGATAATCTTGAAGGGGCATGGCGACGAGACAGCTCTTCTTTTTTATACTTCAGGCACTACGGCGCTTCCCAAGGGCGCTTTGCTGTCTCATTACAACATGTTGACAATGGGAAAGAATCTCATGGCGATTGATCCGTGTTTTGAGACTGACGATTATGTTTCTTATCTTCCCTTTGCATGGATCGGCGAGCAGATGATGTCTATTTCATGCGGCCTTCAGATCGGATTTACTCTTAATTTTCCTGAATCGTCTGAAACCTCTCAGGCAAATATCAGAGAGATCGGGCCCCATGTTATGTTTGCACCACCCAGGATGTATGAACAGATGACCCGAACGGTTCAGGTCAAGTATTTGGATTCCACATGGATTAAGAGGAAGTGCTACGAGCTTGCGGCAAAGATCGGTTATCATGTGGCAGATCTGAAATTTGAGAAAAAACCGATACCGTTTTACTGGAGGCTTCTCCATGGGCTGGCCTATATCGGAGTGCAAAAAAAGTTGAAGGACAATCTCGGGCTTTCCCGTGTTCGCAATGCTTATACAGGCGGAGCTGCCATGGGGCCTGATCACTTCCGTTTCTTTCATGCTCTTGGCGTGAACCTGAAACAGATTTACGGGCAGACTGAAGTCGCCGGCATTTCGGTAGTCCATAGAAGCGGAGATATCAAGTTTGACACAGTAGGCACTCCTATCCCGGAAACAGAGATAAAAATTACAAAAGAAGGTGAAATCATTACTAAAAGCCCGTCGGTTTTCCAGGGGTATTATAAGAATCCCGAAGCTAGGGAGAAAACCCTGATCGATGGCTGGCTATATTCAGGAGACAGAGGTTTTATAGATGATGACGGCCACCTGGTCGTCTTTGACCGTTCAAAAGATGTCATGACTTTAAAAGACGGCAGGCCGTTTGCTCCTCAGTATCTGGAAACCCGCTTAAAATTCAGCCCGTATGTAAAGGATTCCTGGGTGATCGGAGATAACCTGGACTATTTAACGGCGGTTATTTGTATTGATTATTCGGTAGTAGGAAATTGGGCAGATGAAAAAAAGCTTACCTACACAAGCTATCCTGAACTTTCTCAGAAACCGCAAGTCTATGATCTTGTTGAAAAACAAATCCGTCAGGCTAACAAAGACCTTCCTGAGCCGGCAAAGATCAGAAAATTTATCAATTTATATAAGGAACTTGACGCGGATGATGATGAGCTTACCAGGACCCGGAAATTGCGCCGCGCATTTGTACTAAACAGATATCAACAGATCGTGGATGCTCTATATTCTGAAGAAGACATGGTTCATATCGATACTACCATAAGCTACGAAGACGGGAGAAAAGCCCACATTAAGGCTGATTTGCACATTCGGAAGATATAAGTGTGCTTCAGACAGGAAGAAGGAGAAAACCCAATGGAATTGTTTTTGATGGCCCTGACCAATGGTATTATGGTGGGTGGAATTTATGCGCTCGTAGCTATAGGCTGGGTGCTTATATATAAATGCTCGGGCGTGTTGAATCTTGCAATGGGGGAAATGACCCTTATCGGCGCCTATATTTCTCTAACATTTTATTCCATGGGCCTCCCCTTTCTTTTAGCATTATTAGTTTCTCTTATCATCGGCTTATTGCTTGGCGTTTTGACGGAAAGGGTCTTTTTAGACAAACTGATAGGAGAGCCTGTTCTGGCGGTTATTATGGTTACGGTAGGGCTTTCATTTTTCTTTAGAGGGACTATTGAATTAATATGGGGGACAGACACAAGGGTATTTAATCCGCCTGTTTTTTCAATAGAGCCAATTAAAATTGGGACGCTTTCAATCAGCGAGGTCTATTTATGGAGCTTTGTGGCAGCTATTATTTTGCTGATAATTTTTGTATGTTTCTTTAAATATACCCGCTGGGGCCTTGCAATGCAGGCCACGGCCGATGATGAGATGGCGGCGCTGTCCATCGGTGTGAGCGCCCGTTTTGTTTATGCTGCTGCATGGGCTATTGCCTTTATGGCTGCCGGTGTGGGAGGAACTTTTTTAGGAAATATCAATGGGCTTAACATATCGGTAGGCTACCTGGGGCTGCTGGTCTTGCCTGCTGTGGTGCTGGGCGGGCTTAATTCCGTGCCTGGCGCCATTGTTGGAGGTATTG
>JASEIZ010000216.1 GCA_030017395.1 Desulfobacterales bacterium
ATATGATTTTAGACGGTGGACCACATTTGATAGATTTGGCTGCAGAAGCTAAAGTATTTAATTTCTAACAATAGTGATTTTGTGCCGAATAGAAATACTTTGGTTGGCCTTATTGAAGCTTCCCGCCGCAAGCAGCGGGGAATGTTCTGCCTGACTGTCACGGCAGTGCTTCGCAGCGACCATAAGAAAGTTAGTCGTTTTTATATTCGCTCGCTAACCCACGCAGCCCCGATGTAACGTGATCTCTACTTTGCTACGATTAAGAAAACAGCGCTTTCAATTTATTTATTGACTTCCACCTACCATATGACTATAATTCTGGTCAACTACAAAAGAGGTGTTTTTATGCAAACATTATCATTGTCCGAAGTTAAGATGAAGCTTAGCGAGCTTGTTGAAAAAGTCCACTCAACTGACGAGGAGGTTGTAATTACAAAAAACGGCAGACCCTCAGCCGTACTGGTCAGCTCTGATGAATTTGAAAGTTGGAAAGAGACTCTTGAAATCATTTCCGACAAAGACATGATGGACGAAATTAAACAGGGGCTTGCGGCGCTCAAGAAGAAAACCAGGCTTTATACGCTTGAGGAGTTATTTTAGCATCAAACAGCCATTCTCGGACAGCTCGTTAGGAGCAAAACATATGTCGGCGACTTATAAGTTTAGAATGCCGGATAAAACAGCGGATCTTATCCGGCATATGCATCCTGAAATAAAGAAAAAGATTAAGTCATCTCTTGAAATTATTTTATCAGATCCCCGGGCCGGGAAATCATTGAAGGGTGCACTGACAGGTTTAAAAAGTTTCAGGTCAGGTCGATTCAGGATTATTTATAAGATATCTTCAAAACAGATTATAGATATTGTGGCTGTTGGCCCGCGAAGTATAATATATGAAACTACTTACAGACTTTTAAAAAAACAAACAGATTAGAAAAAAAAGAATAGAGCGGCGCACTTTTTCTTTTGCCAAGTATTTTTATGAAAGTATTTTTGTCACTCAAAAAACTTATCCTGATGTTGTGCGTATTTCAGGTCGTGTTGGCATGTTCACATTCCCCACAGACCATGTTGTTCGCAGACCTTCAATATGCCTATTCACAGGCGATCAAAGATGCGGAAGTCGTAGAGATCAATGAAATATATAGAAATCTTGTGGCGATCGTTCCATCAAATGATGCATTGAGGTGGAACAAGGACACTGGTGAAGTCCTGGTCGTTACCTGGACATCTTGGAACGGATATGATGATCACGTGGGAAGCTCTATGAAGTTGTCACGTGAGGTGTGGGTTACGGTTTTCCCGGAAGTGAAAGCGTTTTGTAGTGAGCAGCATACTACGCCAACACAGCTTACCTTAAGGCTTGAACAACTATTGGGGCTCCCTCCAGAGAACGGAAAAACGAGATTTGTTGAAATGTGGGTTGACCCGGATGATCTGTTTCGTCCAGCTCCTGATCCTGAAGTGAGTGACCACGAAGCCGAACTGGACTTTCCTTTATCTAATTAGCGAATTTGTGATTCGAGCAGGAGCAACGGTTACGATTCACGCTGTTTCATATACCGCGAACTATTGTCAGTAGGGAGAACATTTCTTGTGTAGGGAGTCGATATAATGTCAGATCGGATAAAACATATACTGTTTGTGTGTACGGGTAATATATGTAGAAGTCCGTTTGCTGAAGGTTTACTAAAAAAGCTCTCACAAGAAAATGGGCTTGATAATATAATCTCTGATTCGGCGGGGCTGCTTGCGCTTCCCGGAAATAGCGCTACAGCCCTTGCGCAGAAAGTCGCGGCGGAATATGATGTTGATCTGTCGGGTCATATGGCAAAATCTGTAAAAGAAGATATTGTAAATAGAAGCGATCTTATATTGGCAATGGAAAATTCCCATGTAAAAAACCTTTTAGATGCCTTTCCGGAAGCTGAAGACAAAGTTTTTTTAATCAGGCGCTTTGCCAGCTTTGGCTCTAAAGATCGAGGGGTTGCGGATCCTTATGGACTAAATTATGATGCTTATCGTTTCTGCTTTTTAGATATTCAGGACGGTGTTTCAGGTCTAGCAGAATATCTGGATACACAGGGCTCATGAAAAGACGCGTTAAAGGGTTGTATAGGAGATAGACAGCAGGTGGCAGTATATAACTATCAGCGGGATTCCTGTTATTTTGTTCAGATAGCTGAAGGCTTAAAAGAAGCAGGCGCAGAAGAGCTGGCCGAACTTGGCGCCGAAGACATTGCTCCGGAGTTTAGCGGAATTCGTTTCAGAGCTGATAAATCAACTCTGTATCGAATTAATTATTTGTCAAGGCTTGCTTCACGATGCCTTGCGCCGTTAATATCATTTAATTGCCGTGATACCGATACGTTGTATAAGAAGGCAAAACAGATACAGTGGGAAGATTTTTTTGCAGAAGACAGCACGTTTGCCGTGTTTGGAAATGTTTCCGACAGTAATATTTCTCATTCAAAATATGCTTCTCTCCTTATCAAAGATGCTGTTGCTGATTATTTCAGGGGAAAAACCGGTGAGCGTCCTGATGTGTCTGTAAAGAATCCGGATATCCTGCTGAATATTCATATCAGGCACGACAAGGCTGAAATAAGCCTCGATACGTCGGGAGGCGCGCTTCACAGGAGAGGATACAGAGAAGAGACGGTATTGGCGCCCATGCAGGAAACTGTCGCGGCAGCGATTATTCGATTTACAGAATGGAACGGGTCTGTCCCTTTATATGACCCCATGTGCGGTTCGGGAACACTTTTGTGCGAAGCGCTCATGCGCTACTGCAACATCCCTTCGGGCATTTTTAGAAACAAATTCGGCTTTGAATTTTTGCCCGACTTTGACAGTTCTATCTGGAAGCAGGTTAAAAAAGATGCCGACGCAAGCATCCGGAAGCTGCCGCAAGGGCTGATTGCAGGCAGTGATCTGTCCCAAGAAGCTGTCGATGCTGCGAGGATAAACATAATGGGCCTTAATTATGGAAAGAATGTAAGACTTGAAAGGGCTGATTTCAGAGAGTTGCCTGCCATTGAGGGGCGGGTAATTGTAACAAACCCTCCTTATGGCATTCGAATGAGGAGAGATGAGAACCTTGAAGCGTTTTACAAAGATATCGGTGATTTTCTTAAACAGAAATGCAAAGGTTCAACTGCTTATATTTACTTCGGGGAACGCGGGTATATAAAAAACATCGGCCTGAAAGCAGCATGGAAAAAACCGATCAAGGCAGGCGGGCTTGACGGCAGACTGGCTAAATACGAGATGTACTAAAAAAATGGATGATGATCTTAAAAGCAGAACGCAAAAGAAAAACGAGGCCAGGATTTTACAGAAGCTTGGCGAACAGCTTGTATCCCTGTCATCCGAACAGCTTGAAAGTATTGATATTTCGGATGACCTGCGTAATGCTGTTATTGTTGCCGGAAAAACAAAAAGTCACGGAGCAAGACGCAGACAATTGCAATACATTGGCACACTCATGCGCGATATCGACCCTGAACCAATACAGAATGTTCTTGAAAATATCAGGCTCTGTGACTATCAAAAGATACTCGCCTTTAAAAAGATTGAACCGCAAAAGCGAGCGCATTCCCCGCTGCTTGCGGCGGGGTTAGCGAGCG
>JASEIZ010000217.1:0-2762 GCA_030017395.1 Desulfobacterales bacterium
GCCCCATTTGATGCAGACCTATGGGGCGCCGATGTGATAAGGATTATTTTTATCAGCCATTTCCATCCCCTTTTTCTCCAGGGTTCTTTTTTCAACCTGTATTTCTTCAACAAAGACTTCGTGATCGAGCTTGTAGCGTATTCTTCTTGTGCCGTTTTTGCTTATCCGGCTTAAACGCATGACATCTATGTCGTGTATTTTTCCATCAGAGGTGCGAAATTCCCGTTCAATGCCGAGTTCAAGGCCTTCAAACCAGATATCATCAGGAAGCACATTAGGATCGCTGAACTTTTCCAGATTTTTGATGAGCTTCAAGGCATCACCTGGATGATTAAGATAATTAACCAGCTCTTCTTCAGTTGGTTTCCTTTTGATATGTCCGGCCAGTTCGTTCTTTACTTTATCTATATTAACAGGGGGAAGAAAATTAAGAGGGCTTTCTTCGGTTCTGCTGTCAACAGCCTCTTTCCATTTGTTCCCAAACGCCGATTCATAGATCCATTGTTTTGGCCATCCAAGAGGAAGTTTGCCGAATTTTCCGAGCAGAAGATTTTTTAAAGCGTCATTTGCGTGGGAAAATAGTATATTGCGATCTTTTCTGATTTGCTCATCCAGCTTATCTTCTTCAACAGTGGTTACCTTGTTTAAAAGATCAATAATTCTTTGCACTTCCGTCATTCCGCCTCGTTCATAAGCCTCAACAACCATCATGTATCCATTAGTCCAGGTTATTTGGGAGCCTGGAGTAACATCGTGGTATCTGATAAGTTTTCGATAAAGCTCGAGAACTAAAAGAATGCTGGGCAGCAGAAATGCGTATCCCTGTTTTAAGGCGCTTTCCTGGCTGCTTGAAGTGGCTCCGCCTGGAAGTCCGTGCAGCGTAACATCATGATCAATTCCAAGAAATGTGGGCCTGCAGTAATGATCGTATATCGGCATAATCTGCTTTAGAACAAATGAGGTTTCTCTGATTTTTTGTTTATCAAGCCTTGTCTTTAAGCCAAGCTCTCCTTCAATATATGCCAGTACCGGCATTACCGCTGTCTGGCCGTAAAATCTTACGCTGGGACCGTCAGCCACATCAAGGATTTTTGCTCCTGCCTGAGCTGCTGCGCCTAACGCGGGCACGGCAAGACCGTCTGTGGCATGGCGATGATATTGAATAATTAAATCAGGATATTTATCAAGCATGGCCGAAATCAGATCTTTTATAAACCGCGGCGGGCATACTCCTGCCATATCTTTAAGGCAGAGTATAATTTTTTTAGATGCATTGTCTTTATTGCATTCTATGATTCGTCCTACCATTGAAAGAATATCATCCAGCACTCCAAGGTAGTGGGACACATCAAAACCCTGAGCCCAGCTTAAACTGATGGCCGGTTGAAAAATACGATTTTCAGCTTTTAAAACAATCTCGGCAAACGGAGCCATATTTTCAACATGATTCAGAAAATCGAAACATCTTATTACATGATAATGTTTTACTATCATCTCGCCGGTGCGCTTCATGATTTCACGACTCTGGGGAGCGTAGCCGAGTACATTTGTTGATCGTATAAGGATAAGTTTTTGCGTGTTTGGCGCAAACTCGTTCCAGTTTGCCGCTTCAGCCCACGGGTCTGTTATGCATCCTAACATGGCGACGTGGTAATGGGCTCCGCCGCCGTTTTCGATGGATGCATATCCACACCTGTCAATTAAGGGTCCGATAAGCCTGTCATCAAAGAGACGGAATCGATTGCCGGTTTCCGACTGGGTTATGTCCCTTGGGGTTGTGTTACAGAATTCGACATATTCTGAATCTCTTAAAAAGCTTAAGACCTTGTCCCGATGGCTGTCCGGATTAAAGGGTGGATGATAGGAACGGTCATGAGCTGCCTTTTTTGACAGGGTTGAAACATTAACAGACATCGGGCCGATTTTGGAATCGCCGAATTTCCGGTAAGACCCGAGCCCGATATATGGATTAAATCCTTTGGCGGTAATTTCGGCCATCAAACTGGAAAGTCGGATTTCTTCAGGTATGATTTCCCTGTAAAACATTAGTTCAGGCGTATTATCGATGAATTTTGTAACAACTTCGCCCGTCATAAATTTTGGATGAGATATAACCTTTTGATGGAATAAAATAGTGGTTTTCAAGCCTCCTATAAAATATTCAGATAAAGCCCGCTTCATGGTTGCCAGTGTTTTTTCCCATGTGGGTCCATGTGCCATAAGGAGAGCTCCCAGCGAGTCATAGAGCTTTGGGAACTCGTATCCGTAGAAGACGCATGAATCGAGTCTTATTCCTTCGCCTCCAGGAGAAAGATACCTGGTTATTTCACCTGCGTTTGGCTGGAAATTGTTTTGGGGATCCTCAAAATTTATTCGGCACTGCATGGCAAATCCCCTGGGGCTTAGCTCTTCCTGCTTCAGGCGTAGTTTTTCACCAAAAGAAATCCTTATCATTTCTTCAACAATGTCTATCCCGTAAAGTATTTCTGATATCCCGTGTTCAACCTGAAGCCTTGTGTTTGCCTCGATAAAGTAGTAATTTTGTTTTTCATCCACTAAAAATTCAAATGTCCCGATAGAATCATATCCTGAGGCGGATACGATCTTTAAAGTATCGTCTTTAAGAGCTTTTCTTAATTCACTGGTCATCCCTTTCCAGGGAGAGGGTGTGATTTCCAGTAATTTTTGATTTTTTCTCTGCGTGGAACAATCCCGCTCGTCCAGTACTACTGCATTGCCGAATGAATCACAGACAGCCTGTA
>JASEIZ010000217.1:2772-3559 GCA_030017395.1 Desulfobacterales bacterium
CCATGTGCCTGACCGATGAAAGAAATTTTTCAATATATAAATTCGGGTTGCCGAAACTTGCTTCCGCAATGGTTGAGGCTTTTTGGAAATGCTTCTCAAGCTCTTCAGGGGATTCAATAATTACAATTCCCCTTCCGCCGCCGCCGCCTTCACTTTTTATCATTACCGGATAGCCGATTTCCTGTGCGATCTGTTTTGCTTCTTCAAGGCTTACCGCGCTGTCGGAACCGGGAATGACCGGCACGGAAACAGACTTTGCAATCTTTCTGGCCGTGACCTTATTGCCGAGTTTTTTCATGGGAGCTTCTGAAGGGCCGATGAAGATGATTTTGTTTTCCTTACAAAGAGAAGGGAACTGGTTGTTTTCCGCGGCAAAACCCCAGCCGGGATGAAGGGCTTTAACATCATGCTGCAATGCAAGGCTAACGATTTGCTTTATGTCTAAATATCCTTTTTCCGTTCTTATAGCGTAAGCCTTGTCTGCCTTGGATACGTGAGGAGCGGTTTTGTCTTCCTCTGTGGCAAATGCCGCGTATATACCCCCCATTTCTCTTATGGTCCGTCCTATACGAAGAGCCGGAATTCCCCGGTTGGCTACCCCTATTCTTAATTTTTCAATTGGTGAACGCATTGAAATCTCTCCTTTGGAATTAAACATAACACTTTTTTATAAAAAATCTATATTAAAAACAAGGTAACATTTTAGCGTTTTGAAAATATAACCGCTTTAGCTATAATTAAATTTTTTACTGAAAAAACTCGTAGATAACGGCTCGTAATGAAAGAA
>JASEIZ010000218.1 GCA_030017395.1 Desulfobacterales bacterium
GCTTTCGCCGGAATGACGTTTAAGTAGTATATCGGACTTTTTACGAAGCCATCAACTTTGATAAACTAAGATATTCAGATAATTGGTGCGGCCTCATATTATAACTTTCTATAATACCATCAAATGAAGCGAAGCTTCTGAAGGTTTCTGTTTACCGTCCTCTCAACGGTAAACAGAAAAATAAAATTTTCTTTGCGTTCTTTGCGGCTTTGCGGTGAATAAATTCTTTGAGTAAGCAGTAGGCGGCAACCAATAACCAATGACTAATGACCAATGACTAATATGGTTCCTGAATATTTTCAAAACAAAGAACTTCGGCTTATTCTTTTTGGCGGAAAGGGCGGGGTGGGCAAGACAACCATGGCTGCGGCTGCGGCTGTTCATCTTGCTCAGTCATATTGCAACAAAAAGAAGGTCTTAGTTATATCTACCGATCCCGCCCATTCTTTGGGGGACAGCTTTGGAATAGAGCTGGGGGATGAGGTGACTTCAGTGGATAGTGGACAGTGGTCAGTGGACAGTGGTCAGTGGTCAGTGACCAGCAACGAGCAACAACCAGTGACCAATGACCAGTGTCCAATGACTAATTTATACGCCCGCGAGTTGGATGCGGTCAAACTGGGAAACAGGTTTAAACGGAAAAATGAAGACGTAATCAAAAAGCTCGCAGACAGGGGAACTTATTTTGACAGGCAGGACATTACCGAGTTTTTTAATCTTTCTCTCCCCGGGATGGATGAGGTTATGGCTGTCATTGAGATAGCCAATATTTTTAAAGAGGGAATCTATGATATTCTGATAGTCGATACCGCCCCTACCGGCCACACTGTGCGTATGCTCAGCCTTCCCGAACAGATGCTGAGATGGATTGAATTCATGGACTTAATGCAGCAAAAGCACAGATTCATGTCAGTCCAGTTTTCCGGCAAAAGCTACGTGAAAGATGAGTGTGATTTTTTTATTGATAAACTCACTTCTGATATTGAGAAAGTTAAAAAGCTGCTTTCAGACAGGCAGACAACCCGTTTTGTTCCCGTAACTATTCCCGAGCCCATGGCGACATCTGAGACAAAGAGATTGTTAAGCGCTCTAAAGAAAAACAATATTCCAGTGACGGAGATTATTGTCAACAGGGTGGCAGATGCTCATGGATGTGCATTTTGCGCGGCAAAACAAGAGGATCAAAGACAGTCTTTGTCCGAGATCGAAGAGAGTTTTTCTCAATCTAATTTGATCAAAGTTCCATTGTTTCCCAGAGAAATCCGAGGTGTGGAAGAACTGAAAGGTCTGGCGGATTATCTTATGGGAATATCCAGACCACACGAACTTCCTAAGGCCGTTGTCAGTATTGAGGAAACCCAGGCATGTTTAGCTCTCGATCCCAACCTGGAATTTGTTCTATTCGGAGGCAAGGGAGGGGTGGGCAAGACATCCATTGCTTCGGCTGCCGCCCTTCATCTGGCGCGATGTAATCCGGATAAAAACATACTTATTTTCTGCACAGATCCAGCTCATTCACTTTCCGATTCATTCAAATTGACTATCGGAGATAAAATTACACCGATAGAGTGGTCAGTGGACAGTGGTCAGTGGGCAGTGGACAGAGCCCAATCCCCAGTGACTAATGACCAATGTCCAACGACTAATCTTTTTGCCTTGGAGATAAATGCGGATAAGTTGTTTGAAGATTTTAAGCAGGATTTCAAAAAAGAGATAGAAGAGATATTTGACAAATTTCTTGGTGGTAGAATTGATATAAAATTCGACCGCGAGGTCATGATGGAACTTTTAACCCTTGCACCCCCTGGTCTTGATGAGATCATGGCCCTGGATAAGATCATGGATTTGAGAAAGGAAGGAAAATTTGACATCTTTATCCTGGACACATCGCCTACCGGCCACCTTATTCGTTTTTTAGAACTTCCTGAGATGGTCAGGGAATGGTTAAATGCATTTTTTAGATTATTATTGAAATACAAGGGAGTGGTCAGGCTGGCTAAGGCCGCTGAAAAGGCTTTAGCCATGTCCAAAAATGTCAGAAGAATTCAGGAGGCATTTATAGACAGCAAAAGAACTTCATTTGTTTCGGTCACTATTGCCGAGGCCATGGGATTGCTTGAGCTGGAGCGGCTTGTAAGCGCTTTGGACAATGCAAAGATCAATTGCGGCGGCATTATAGTTAATATGGTTAACACCCCCCTTAGTCCCCCCTCAAGGTGGGATTTAGGGGGGTGTTGTAATTTTTGTTCGTCCAAAAGGGTTGAGCAGGCAGGATATATCAGAAAAATCCATTCGATATTTCCTTCCAGAACAATAACAAATGTGCCGATGTTTCCCCATGAGGTGCGTGGAATAGATGATTTGAACAAAATAGGCGAGATCATTTTTGGTAACAGAGAATTCTAATGTCCCAAAAAGCAACCTATAAAGAGCTGGAAGAGCTTATTAAAGAACGCACTGCCGAACTTGCAAAGGCCAATAAACAGCTTCGGCTTGAAATTATTGAACGCAAGCTGGCGGAGGAAAAAACCAGATCAGCCAATGCAGAGTTAAATCAGATAGTTGATGCTATTTCCGGTGGTATTTGTTTAATCGATAAAAATTTTAATGTGCTTAAAGCCAATCAAGGTATATTAACTCTATGCGGTATAAGCATTGATGAAACAACAGGCAAGAAGTGTTATGAAACTTTTTCAAGTGATCTGTGCAATACGCCTGAGTGTATTTTGACTAAAATTCTTAGCGGTGAAGAACACATTGAAATGGAGATGGAAAAGAAATGCATCAATGGCAAGACAATTCCCTGCATTTTATCGGCGACACCCTTTCGTGCGCATGATGGCGAGCTTATCGGTATCGTTGAGCATTTAACCGACATCACCCTGCGCAAAAAGTATGAGAATGAACTTAAGGATAGCCTTAGGGGGTTGCGTAAATCCTTGCGTGGAACTATCCGGGCTATGGCATTGACGGTTGAAACCAGAGATCCATACACATCCGGCCATCAACAGCGTGTGGCTGATCTGGCCCGTTCCATAGCAAAAGAGATGGGTTTTTCAAGAGATAAAATAACGGGGATTCGTATGGCCGGGGCGCTTCACGATATTGGTAAGATAGCAATACCTGTGGAGATTCTCAGCAAGCCCGGTCAATTAAACGGAATGGAATTTGAACTTATTAGAGATCACCCTCAAATCGGTTACAATATATTGAAGTCAATAAAATTTCCATGGCCGGTTGCCAAAATTGTGCTTCAACATCACGAAAGGATGGATGGCTCCGGATATCCTCAAGGGCTTTCGGGTGAAGGCATTCTCCTTGAAGCAAGAATCCTGGGTGTAGCGGATGTTGTTGAAGCCATGACCTCTAACCGGCCTTACAGAGCTGCTCTTGGTATTGATAAAGGTTTAGAAGAGATCTCGATTAATAGGGGTAAGCTTTATGACATTAAGGTAGTAGATACGTGTTTGAAGCTTTTTAAAGAAAACAAATTTAAATTTAAGATATGATGGCTTCGTAAAAAGTCAAAAAATACCGTTTTACGTCATTCCGGCGAAA
>JASEIZ010000219.1 GCA_030017395.1 Desulfobacterales bacterium
TAACTGTTTTTATTGACCCGAAACTTGAAAATCCAAGCTATTTTGGACAGCAATGTTGTTTTTTAAAATAATTATGCCTCAATTAAAAATCATTTTTCCTGAAGAATTTAATTGTTTTAAGCGTCGAAGGGACAAGGGACGAGAAATTGTTTATCGTCTGGAGCGGAAAAGTTCGATCAAGAATATAATTGAGTCTCTGGGCGTGCCTCACACGGAAATCGGAAAAATTGTTGCTGGTGATAAAGAAGTTGATTTTAATTATATACCGGTAAATTCGCAACATATAACCGTGCTTCCCATTATACCCCCCTTTGATGTTTTAAAACCATCTGTTCTCAGACCAAAACCGCTGCAAAAAATGCGTTTTGTTGTGGATGTCAATGTGGGAAAGCTGGCTCTTCTCTTAAGGATGTTGGGTTTAGATAGCCAATATTCCCCGAAATTTTCAGATAAGGATATTTTATTTCTTTGCCAAAAGGAAAAGAGAATTGTATTAAGCAAAGATACAGGCATGCTCGAATGTAAACAGATTATATTCGGCAGACATGTCCGGTCAGTATATCCGGCTGACCAATTATCGGAAGTGCTCAATTTTTTTGGAATCAAAGGGCCTTTTAACCTTTTTTCCAGATGCCTGCGATGTAATAAAAAGCTTGTTCCAATAAACAAAAAAGATATCATGCACAGGCTTGAACCCAAAACAAAAAAATATTTTAACCGTTTTAAAATCTGTCTTCAATGCAGCAGGATTTATTGGCGCGGCTCTCATTATGAAAAAATGAAAAGCAGATTGCTTAAATCAGGAATGGAAATTCTACGTTAGGTTTAAATATGGCTTTTTATACTCTTCCACCAGGAAAATTAATTACAACCGATGACCCTTCAGCCGTAATTGAAACCTGTCTGGGCTCATGTGTGGGGATTGCCATGTATGATCGCAGGGCTGTGATAGGCGGGATGGTTCACATTATGCTGCCGGCAGGAAGCGAAGATAAGGAAAAAATCAGCCCGGCACGTTATGCCAGGTCCGGCATTCCGCTCTTATTGGACAAAATGATAAAGTTAGGGGCTTCAAAAGCCAATATTGTTGCGGAAATTGCCGGCGGCGCTTTTATGTTAAACAATAAAAAGCTGGGTGTGCAGTTGAACATAGGCAGAAGAAATTCCGATATGGCCCGGGAGATTTTGAGCGTTCTGGAAATACCGATAGCAAAACAGGATGTTGGCGGATATTTAAGACGGGTGTTCAGACTGGAACCGGCAGCCGGCATGACCTATATTAGAACAGGGGAAGAAAAGAAAGAAAATGTCCTGATCTCAGAAAAAGACATAGAGATCGAACTTGAAGATTTGAAGAACCGGATAGATGTGCTTAAACCAGTCCCCGAAACAGCCCGCAAGATAATATCAAGGATTGAATATTACGGATCCAGCCTGTCTGATTTGGAAAAATATATCTCGCAAGACCAGGCAATTACGGCAAATATACTACAAATGTGCAATTCGGCCGACTATGGTTTTCCCGGACGGATTTCGAGTATAAAGAAAGCTGCAGCATTATTAGATACAAAAACGTTTAAAAAGATCGTAATGGATGCATCGCTGTGCAATCTTTACAATGATGAAATCGGCGCATATTCCGTGGAAAAAGGAGAGTTGCTGAATCATTCTCTATGCTCTATGCTGCGCTATGGTTGCCGAACTGATTTCTCAGGAGAAAAAAATTAAAAACCCTGATACTGTTTTCACGGCCGGGCTGCTTCACGACATGGGCAAAGTGATTTTAGATCAGTATAATTTTGAAAAATTCAACCTTATTATGGACAGAGTTCTTAACATGGCCATGCCGTTTCTTGATGCTGAAAATAAGATTTTGGGGTATAACCATGCTCAGGTGGGAGGAATTATAGCCAGAAAGTGGGATCTTCCGGAAGTCCTGATCGAAGCCATCTCATTTCACCACCGGCCCCAAGAGGCTAAAGAAAATCCCGATGTTGTTTCCGTAGTGCACATTGCCGATAATATATGTTCCATGATCGGTTATGACTGTGAAGCGGATAGCCTGGCCGGTAATGTTGATCAGTTTGCGGTTTCAAGCATTAACTTACACAGCGATGATGTTGACATGATCGTCGAAAAGCTGCCCGAAATTATGAAAAAATGCAAGGATGCTTGATTGGCGATTGATGATTGATGACTGTTGATTGAAGGGAATGAGAGTTGGATTCGAGAGAATTGAAAAAGCGAACAAAAGAATTTGCTCATCGATGTGTTAAACTTGCACTTGCATTACCAGGAACTGTATTGGGAAATCATATAAAAAAACAGTTAATCAGGTGTGGAACATCCGTTGCGGCAAATTACAGAGCGGCTCTTATGGCTCAAACAAAGCCGGCTTTTATATCAAAAATAAGTATAGTTATAGAAGAAGCAGATGAAAGTGAATTCTGGCTGGAGTTCATCATGGATGAAGAATTAATGAAAAGAGAAAAGGTTCTACCTCTTTTCACCGAAGCGCACGAATTATCATCAATTTTTATTACAACAAGAAGAACAGCACAAAAGAAAGGATAAATCCAATCAACAATCCAAAGGTCAACAATCAACAATCCAAAGGTCTTGAATTAATCTTTAAGGGATTGCGCGCAAGGTGCGACATTGATTTTTCCAGCTACAGGGAAGGAACAATTAAACGACGTTTATCCAGAAGAATGGCTGCAACCGGCTGTGATAATTATAAAGACTATTTTGATTACCTTGAAAAAAACCAGGAAGAATATGGACGACTTTTTATGGATTTGACCATAAAAGTAGGTGGTTTTTTTAGAAACAGAGCTGTTTTTGAGATGTTGTCTGATAAGATATTTCCTGATATAATCATCGCAAAAGAAAGTAAAAACGACAGCACACTCCGTATATGGTGCGCAGGGTGCAGTTTTGGCGAGGAGGTATATTCTGTTGCCATAACGCTTGTGGAATACTTAAAAAAAAATGAAAAAAAGATAAATAGCTATAACATCTCCATCTTCGGCACAGACATAGACGACAAAGCCCTGGAAAAAGCGAGAGCAGGAGTATATGACGCGGAAGCTGTGAAAGAGATAAACAAGGAAATTTTAGACAGCTACTTTATTCTTTCAAAAACAACAAATCTCGAAACACCAAAGAAGTTTAGACCTCATCTCCCCTACTATCTGGTGGTTGACTCCATAAAACAAATGGTAAATTTCAGCAGTCATGACCTTGCCTCGGAAACAAAGATGTCGCCGCCCGCAGGAATTGTGGCTAATTATGACCTGATATTCTGCCGCAATCTTCTGATCTATTTTTCAGAACCTCTGCAGAAAAGGGCATTTTCAAATCTCTTTAACTCATTGAATCCAGACTGTTATCTAATACTTGGCAAATCGGAATCAATGCCTGAATTTCTTAAACCATTTTTTGTCAAACAGCATCCACAACATGAGGTCTATAAGAAAATATAGTCGAGCATGGGATTGTTGCTCGTTGCTTGTTGCTCGTTGCTTGTTGCTCGTTGC
>JASEIZ010000021.1:0-4605 GCA_030017395.1 Desulfobacterales bacterium
GATGCCGGATCAAGTCCGGCATGACGATTTCGGGACTTTTTACGAGTTCATCAATCTTGAACCGCTCACTTTAGATCTCAATAAGTACTGATAATAAAAGGCCTTTGCAAAACTATCGTTATTTGTCATTTCGACCAAAGGGGGAAATCTTAACAAACTTGAATCATTAAGATTTCTCGTCGTTGACACTCCTCGAAATGACAAAATTGAAGCTCCCCGCCGAAAGCAGCGGGGAATCTTCGACCGTAAGGAAGTTTGCCATTTTTGGATTCGCTCGCTAACCCCGCCGCAGGCAGCGGGGAATGCGCTCGCTTTTGCAGTTCAAAGGTTTCAATAAATCCGCCAAAGCGCTGGATTTCCGCCTTCGCGGGAACGACAAATAAGGCGGGAATAACGGTTGGTATTGGAGATTTTTGATTTGAATAAAAAAATTCGCGTCCTGATCGTAGATGATGAAAAACAGCTTACGCTCAGCATGGCCAAGATATTAAGGATAAGAGAATTTGAAGTGTTTACCGCATTTGACGGGTTTGATGCATTGGATGTGGTTAAACGTGAAGATGAGTTTGACGTGGTGGTTCTGGATATTAAAATGCCGGGTATGGACGGAATCGAAACTCTCAAGAAAATTAAAGAGCTGGCTCCTGACACGGAAATTATTATACTGACAGGTCATGCCACGCTGGAAACCGGAATTCAGGCAATACGGGAGGGGGCATATGATTACCTGATGAAACCCTGCAACATAGAGGATTTGGCCGCAAAGATAAGAGAGGCTAATGATGCAGAGGCAATCAAGCGTAATCCGGTGCTGTGGCCCAGAAATCTGGTTAAAGAAATCATGTGCCATGATTTCAAAAAACTCAGACCAGAGGATTTGCTTACAAAGGCAGTGGACAAGTTTAACAGGGAAACAGGAGAAACAGGGGCTGAAACCCTGTTTGTTATAGATGATAAAGACAGGCTTCAGGGCTTTATCACCAAACGTGACCTGATAAATGAAGCACAGAAAATGCAGCCTGAATTCTCTTTAAGGTGGATGGAAATCAGCAAAAACCCTCACTGGTTTTCCAATAAAACCGTAATCGAAGTCATGCAAACAGAAATAATAACCGCCCTGCCCGATGAACGCCTTACAGAGGCAGCGCACCGCATGATTACCCATAATTTCAGGACAATGCCTGTTGTAAAAAATGAAACGGTAATCGGGATTATAAGAATACAGGATATTTTTCAATATATCGAACATGAAACAGAGTAAGGAGCGGGAATCAGTAGTAGTAATACACGATAAAACGTAAGCAATTACTGGTGCAATACAAAAAAATGATAAGATATAAGAAATTGAATGTCGAATGTCGAACAGGGAATAATGAATGTCGAAGGTAGCAGAGAATTTGACCTTGAGGAACGGCTGATCGATTTTGCTGTACGTGTTATCAGAACAGCAGAGTCATTGCCGAAAACAAAAATTGGAAATCATATTTCCCGCCAGCTTATTCGTAGTGGGACATCACCAGCTCCAAATTATGGTGAAGCACAAAGCGCTGAATCAAGAGCTGATTTTATCCATAAGATGCGATTAGCGCTAAAGGAATTAAGGGAAACCAGAATATGGCTGCTTATAATTGTGAAGGCCGGCTTGATAAAACCAGTGTCAAAACTTGACGTATTGATAGATGAAAATAATCAATTAATCTCGATTTTTGTAACAAGTATAGGTACTGCTAAACAAAACAAGAATAAGACTTCGTAATTCGACATTCCCTGTTCGACATTCGACATTAAATCAGTATGTTGAATAGCTAAAGATATTATCATCAATGATACAACTTTTTGTATTGCACCCAGCATTTACGGAGAGCCTATAGGTCATGTCCGGAGTCCTGAATACATTTCGTAATTTTCAGCAACAAGACTACCCTTATTTCCGCCGTATCCGGAATAATATTGTAGTAGCGCTGCTGGCGGTTTCTTTAATCCCGCTCATTATTATAGGCGGCGGAATGTATTACTATGCTTCTTCTGTTTTAAAACAAAACACCCTGTCATCTCTGCGCACGGAAGTTCTGAACCATAAAAAGGCTATCGATAGGTTTCTGACGGAACGGACCATGGATCTTAAACTGGTTTCGAATAATTTGAGCCTCAGCCAACTGACGGAGCCCGGTGTTATTGAAAGCGTTTTTATTTCTCTAAACCAGGAAATTTCATCCTTTATTGACTTGGGTGTTATTGACAACCAGGGCAGACATCTAACTTATGTTGGGCCTTATCAGTTAATTTCAAAAAATTATAAAAATGCGTTGTGGTTCGAGCAGGCCATGAAGCATGATGTATATGTCAGCGATGTATTTAAGGGTTTTCGCGATGAACCGCATTTTATTATTGCCGTGAAAAAAGTAACCGGAAATGGCGCATGGATACTGCGCGCCACTTTAAATGCCGCCTATTTTAATGACCTTGTTTCAGAACTTTCGGGTCAAAAGAAACAAGACTCGTATCTGGTCAACAAAAGCGGAATTTTTCAAACCGGTTCCCGAACAGCGGGGAAGCTTATGGAACAGTCGGATATTAAACAGCTTGAGCATTTTAAAGACATCAGGATGGAGGAAAAAGATGGAATAGTCCGTATGACACTGTGGCTGGAAAAGGTTCCCTGGCTTTATGTTGTTGAAATTAATCGCCGTGATATATTTTCAAAATTATACCATATATATATGTTGGGCGGCCTTGTTTTTCTGCTCGGAGCTTTCATGATTGTTTGGACGGTCATTCTGACAACCAACCGCCTGGTATCCATGCTGGAATATAACAAAAGCAGTATTCATGTCCTGAATCAGCAGCTTCGCCGTGCCAGTTATCTGGCATCATCAATGGAACTGTCTTATGGTTTTTTTCGCGAGATAAAAGATACGCTGGCCAATATAGATGTAGCTGCCGCATGGATCATGGAACTGGCACGGGAAAACCGTTTGGATGATATAAAGAAAAATATAGAGCAGGTCAAGTCAGAGGCGTTGCGCGGCCAAAAAGCAATTGATAAATTCTTTAATTTTATAAAACCCGGCGATCCAATAATTACAGAAGTAAATATTAATGAAATATTAAATGATTTATTAGAGATTTTAAAGGAAGAATTCAGTTTTAAAAATATTAACGTAAAACTGGATTTCCAGCATGATTTTCCTTCTGTAAGAAGCGATGCTTCAAAACTGCGTCACCTCTTTCAAAATCTGGTTTTAAATGCAATGTCCGCCATTGAACAAGATGGAGAAATCATTTTTGCAACCCGCTCTGCGGAAGACGGCGTAACTGTAATTATTACCGACAACGGCAAGGGCATTTCCGAGGAAAATTTAAAAAATATCTTTGACCCTCTCTTTACAACAAAGCCGCAGGGAACCGGCTTGGGGCTTTCCATCTGTTTGAATATTTTAAAAAGACTGGGCGGCAGCATCTCTGTTAAAAGCGAGCTCGGTAAAGGGGCTTCTTTTATTGTCAAGCTCCCGTTTTTTTTCGGATAATCCCTGTCCTTACCAATGATTAAAAAAGAGAATTTAAAACAGGCCATAGATAACATCTCAAAAAGAGATCCTGAAATTGGGTACTCGTTGAATGAGATGTTTAGAGGCAGACGCATTGACACGCCTTCCCCTCCCGGCGAAATAGAACCAGGAGGAGATTTTTATTTTTTTTTTGATAAACAAAAAATCCCTGTAAGAAAATTTATATATTTTAACTACGGCACCGCTCCCATTGAGCAGCAGCTTTTGATCAAACATGGTGAACTTACTAAAAAACAGGAACTTTTAAACAGACAAGAGCCGCTGAATTACGTACAGGCCGCTATAGAGATTCGGGATGCCGGACTCCGGTTAATGGTTGTCTATGAAATCGATTGTTTGATAGCACAATTAAAGAAAGACAACATTGAGTCCTATGAGCATCTTATATCCTTTTTAGAAAAAATCAAAAAAAACAACCAAAATCTCAAACTGCCTGAAGAAGCTACAGATTCTGACGTATTATACAGGGGTTTTGTCGGCATTGACACCCAGGCATTTTTTGTGCGGTTTCCCTTTTGCATGGACAGCCTGATGCAGGCGGGTGACATTAATTTAGAATATTTTAACATTAGATTTCTTTTAAGCTGCCTGGTCCAGGGAACAGAGAACAAACTTTTCGTGTGTGTTGTTAAACAAAAAATCGTGGGATTCATCTTTGTTAAATTCAGAAAAAAAATGTTTTACAAAAGCATGGAACTTAAATATATCGCCACATTGAGCGGAGCGTCAACACAACCGGTTCCAAAAGGCATTGGAACCTTTTTGGTGGCAGGCATCTGGATGCTGTGGAAATGCAAAATAACAGATGTAAAAGAATTTTTTCTGGATTCTGAGATAGGCGCAAAGCGGTTTTATGAATCAATCGGTTTTGCGCCCCGGACTCCATACCAATATGCGTTTGAAAATCCAAAAGGACATCTTGTAAAGTCTATTGTGGTTATGGCAAGTAACTGCAAAAATCTAAGATCTGATATTATTAAAACCATAAACAGGATAATAAAAAAGCAAATTAAATCGCTATGCGGGCAGGCAAAAG
>JASEIZ010000021.1:4615-17073 GCA_030017395.1 Desulfobacterales bacterium
AGGCAAAAGACAAAAAACAGGAACTGTCAAGAAAAGTGGTACTCGACTGTGTCAAAGAATGCCTGCGTCCCGGAGCGCATTCCGAATTCAGCAAAACAGCCATAACCATGCTAAACAAATACAAAAAAAAGATACCGGAATCAAACAGTCTTATCCAGAAATTTACAAACTCAAAAAAGTGAGTGGTTCTTTGTAGATTAGTGTTAAAAATTTAATTTTGCAAGAATTTGTCGTTTTTTAGCTACTATTAACATCCCCCTAACCCCCTTCAAAGGGGGAATATAAAGAAACTAACCCCCTTCAAAGGGGGAATATAAAGAAATTTTTCCGATTTATTCCCTTGGGGGGCTCCGATTTATTCCCCCCTTGAGGGGGGTTAGGGGGGTGTAAAAATTACGATATTTATTATGAAACCAGTACTTGTTATTAAAGATAACCGGTTTACACAGCACCTCGAACATGTTTTTCATCTGGAGAATGCCAAAAGGGTTAAAGCCTTTCAGGCAGTATTGAAGCATCCTTCTCTTGGAGGAAGATGGCTGGAGGTAGTACCGAGAATGGCCGGCCCTGAAGAACTCGCCTGGGTGCATACACCGGAACATATCCAGCGTGTAGCGCAAACAGCGGGCAAACCTCTCAGCTCTTTTGATTTGGATACTCAGGCCACTGCAAAGTCTTATGACGTGGCCCGGTTGGCGGCAGGCGCGGTGTTTAGCCTTCTGGACGCAATTAAAAATAACATGGCAAAAAGAGCCTTTGCCTGTATCCGGCCGCCGGGTCATCATGCTGAAGCTGATAAAGCTATGGGATTTTGCCTTTTTAACAATATAGCCCTGGGGGCCAGGTATCTGAAAGAGCGTTACTCGGTAAAAAAGGTCATGATTGTGGATATAGATCTTCATCACGGCAATGGAACCCAGTCTGCATTTTATGATACCGACGAGGTGCTGTTTGTTTCCATGCATCAGTTTCCATGTTATCCTGGAACCGGAAAGATGGGCGAAGTCGGAGCAGGAAGAGGAAGGGGATTTACAGTCAATGTTCCTCTTGGAAAAGGTTATGGCGACAAAGATTTTGCCAGAATTATCCATCAATTAATAAAGCCTCTTGCACGGGAATACCAACCTTATATAATTCTGGTGTCCTGCGGTTTTGATCTTTACATGTATGACAGGCTTGGTGATATGCAGGTAACGCCCGAAGGCTATGGGCTGATAACCCGTCTTTTGCTGGAAACGGCGGAAGAGGTCTGTAATGGACGCATTGCTTTTATCCTGGAAGGAGGTTACAGCGTGAAGGGAAACACTCAATGCGGTCTTCGGGTTATGCAGGAGCTTTGTGATGTTTCCACGCTATCTGCGGAAAAAATAGAAAAGGTAAAAGGCCCTTCTTTTTTTAAATTCTCTGAATTAAATAAGGTAATCGAGATTCAGAAAAAATACTGGAAACAGCTACACTATATGTCGCGTGTTTGATATAATTTCAAAAGTGGTTTACACTGTTCCGGGGCAAAGGAAGAATTAAAATGACAGGAGCTAAAATTTTACTGGTAGATGATGAAGTTATATTTACAAGAAACCTGTCAAAGCTTTTGACAATAAAAGGGCATCGCGTTAAGGCGGTTAACAGTGGTGATAGCGCCATACAAACCCTTAAAGAAGAAAGCTTTGATGTTATAGTGCTGGACGTAAAGATGCCTGGTATGGACGGTATAGCCACTCTTGAAGAAATCAGGAAACTCGGACTTTCTACCAGGACGCTTGTTCTGACAGGTCACGGCACAATTGATGACGCTCTTGAAGTGATCAGGCAGGGCGCTTATGATTATTTAACAAAACCATGTGACATAGATGCGCTGATATCTAAAATAGAAGAGGCATACAACGCAAAAAAGTCAGAGGTCAGGGGTCAGGAATTAGAGGATTAGAGGATTAGGGGATGCAGCAGGCAGGGTTATTGTAAAAGTCGTGCCAATACCTTTTTCACTGCTGACATCCATTATTCCACCCATGCTGTCTACAATACCATAACACACTGAAAGGCCCAATCCTGTTCCTTTGCCTACAGGTTTGGTGGTGAAAAACGGGCTGAAAATCTTTTTCAGATTTTCAGGGCTGATGCCCTGCCCATTATCTTTGACCGTAATTTCTACCTTTCCGTTTTCTTTCGGCCCTGATTCAACAATCAGCTTACCCCCTGAAGATCCGTGTCTTTCGATAATCGCATCAATAGCATTGTTGAAAAGATTAAGCAAAACCTGCTGCAACTGCCCTGGATCCAGATGAATCAAAGGCGTATCCTCCGATACATTCTCTTTTAAGGAAATACCATTGACACTCGCCTTTTTTGCCACCATGGCGGTTACTTCCGGGATAAACTGTTTAAAATCCACATCTACAGCTACCGGTTCGCTCTGTCTGCCGAATTTAAGGATGGATTGAGTAATTTTGGCGCAACGGTTAATCTGAAGTCCGATTTGATCAAGAGAATCCTCCAGTTCCACCAATGTTTCCGATTGATTTAACTGACCCTTTTCCTTTAATTCCGAAATAAAAATCTCTATAAGCGATTGCTCGCTTTTCATAATCTGAAGAGGGTTGTTGATTTCATGAGCAAAACCTGTGGACATTTCACCAATTTCCGCAAGCCGGCTTGCCCTGATTAGCTGCTGGCCCAACTGGTCCTTTTCCGCATCCATTTGTGTCATGCGCTCAACAATCCCATTTGTCAGATAAAAAGCAACTGTAACAATGACCGATCCGCCTATAATCGCAATAAGTATTATCAGATAAGCAGCCGAAGTAAGCGCTTCGAATGCATCTGCTTTTTCCTGCCTTATAACCAGCAACCATTTTTTATCCTTCATCCATGTTGTCGCATACAGATATTTTACTCCATTTGCGTCCTTATCTATGAAGCTTTTGGTACTTCTATGCGATTCCGGATATTGAATCCTATCCAAAGGCTTATCCATCAGGTTCCCACCAGAATGCCGTTCTGTCTGAAGCATGCCTTCAGCATTAAGGAGATAAGCCTCGCCGGTTTTTCCGATATGAACTTTTCTTACAAGATTATTAAATCTGAATGTATCAATTGTTGAACGGATCACCCATTTGTTTCCCTCTTCCTCATGGGCAACGGCGATAACAAAGTGCGGGACCTTCCGATAACCCAAAAAAACATCACTAATGTAGTAACCGTGTTTTATTACCTCCTGGAACCACTGGGTATCCTTATAAATCTTACCGGTCAGCCTGTAAGGACCGTGATACGCCACATGCAGCCCCGCGTCATTAAATATCCCAAGATCGGTAAATGCATCAGATTTTTCCTGCAATCGGTTAAAAACTTCAGCAAGCGCTTTTGGCCGGCTAAGTTCTTGAAATGTATAAGAGCCGGCAATAAATTCCAGGTCGCTTTTGCGTTCTGTGAGAAAGGACTCGATCATTTCCCTGTGATCCTCGCTAATCCGTTTCATGCTCGCAATGGCATTGGTTTCCAGAGAAGTCACAAAATAATAATAACCAATGCCGAGTATCAGGATAAATGGTATAACGGGGGCCAATATCATGTTAAGCAGAATCTTTTTTCTTATCACCTTAAAATGCTTCTGTTCCATGATTTTTTATTCCCTTACGGATCTTTGCTTCCAGCCTTTGTCTTTTCTCGGATGCTTCTTCCGCCTTTTGAACAAGGTCGTCAATATCTACAGGTTTCATTAAGTAATCTATAGCGCCGGCCTTCAAGACCTCCACGGCTGTTTCTCCGGTTGCATGGCCGGTAAGCATAATAACCTCAACTATGGGATAAAGTTTTTTAATCTGCCTCAAGGTTTCAAGACCGTTCATGCCTGGCATTTTAATGTCTAAAATAACCACATGAACTTTTTCCGTTCCTAATATATCCAATGCCTCAGACCCGCTTGTCGCCGTCAGGATATCAAAACCCTTTTTCGCAAGCAGCTTTTTGGTGGTGGCAAGAAACCTTTCCTCATCATCCACAAGCATTATTTTCATTTTTTCCATCTTTTGCTCCCTGTCACGTAAATCCGACCGTGCAGTCTGATTCGGTTCTGCATCTTCGATATCCCTCAGGGCTTCTCGGTCTCTCTGATAATTTCTCTTGGAGACTTCATAAATTTTCGGGCTTGAGCCATACGAATTTTTTGTTCCATCTTTTGCCTTTTCTCAAAGGCCTCATCTGCTTTTTGGATAAGTTCTTCGATATCTGCTGGTTTCATTAAATAATCCGTAGCCCCGGACTTTAAACCATCTATAGCGGATTCGACTGTGGCGTGTCCGGTCAACATGATCACCTCGACCAGAGGAAAGAGCTTTTTAATTTCCTTCAAGGTGGTAATACCATCCATATCAGGCATTTTGACGTCTAAAATAACCACATGGATATCCTTGTATTTCAGTTTTTCCAGGGCTTCAGCCCCACTCGTTGCAGTGATGACATCATAACCCTTTTTTGACATCAACTTCTTGGTGGTGGAGAGGAACCTTTCCTCATCATCAACCAACATCATTTTCATTTTTTCCATCTTTTATCCTCTCTTAAATTTCTCCGACTTTTCTTAAAAGGAATCTGGCTTCCGCCATTCTTATGCGCTCTTTATGCTCGTCCCTTCTCTTTCTGGCCGCTTCCAGTTTGGCTGACAGGTCTTTGAAATCCGCCGGCTTCAAAAGATAATCAAAGGCGCCCAATTTCATCCCTTCAACAGCGCTCTCAGTGGCACCGTGACCGGTCAGTATGATGACTTCAACCAGAGGGAATCTCTTCTTTATCTCCCTTAACGTTTCGATGCCATCCATACCCGGCATCTTGATATCCAGAATAACCACGTCAATATCGTCAACATCCTTTTTGCCATCCAGGGTTTCAAGACATTCTTTGCCGCTATAGACAGACGTGACTTTTTCTCCTGTCTCTTTCAACCTCAAAGAAAGCATTTCTACAAAATCTTTCTCGTCATCGACTACCAGTATCCTCGTTGGTATTTTGATCATGGCGCTTTTTCTCCTGTGCTTTTGAAGTATTATACTAATGCAACATTTATGGCAGACCTTTATTTATTATACCTAACACGTCGAAATGATCGTTTTCTTCCAATTCCTCTTTTATTTCATGATATTTAGGCAGGTTAACAAAAAAGGAGGTTCCGTGACCGAGCCGGCTCTCTACCTTGATTTTTCCTCCAAGTTTCTCAACGATACTACGAGTCACGAATAGCCCGAGACCTGTGCCTTTGCCAGGACTTTTGGTGCTGAAAAACGGCTCAAAAACCCTTTCTAAATTTTCTTTGGGTATTCCTTCACCGGTGTCCCGCACCGTGAGGACCACCTCCTCGCCAACACGTTCAAGAATTATGGTGATCTTGCCTCCTGACCCTGTTGCGTGAATGGAATTGGTCAAAAGGTTGATCAAGACCTGCCTTAACTGGTTGATATCACTCCAGATGGTGCCAAAGGACGGATCGACTTCCTGAACAATTTCAACTTTCTTGTCTGCTGCTTCCCTGTTTATTAGCTGAACGGATTCATCCACCACTTCCTTCAGATCGACTTCCGACAGGACTGAATCGCTTTTTCCGACAAACCCTAAAAGCTGATGCGTGATTCTCCCGGCCCTATCAATCCCCTTTTTTATCTTGTCAAGAGCCATTTCAAAGTCTTGCTTGCGGGGCATCTCAGCCAGTTCTTCTTTTTTTAGGAGAAGTTCCATCCAGCCTGCCGATTCGTTGATAATCGCTAAAGGGTTATTGATCTCATGGGCCACGCCGGCCGCCAGAGTTCCAAGGGAGGCCAGCCTTTCGGTAGTTATCATCTGCTGCTTCATCCTGGCCCTGGATTTCGCTTCTCTCCGCTTTTCCTCCATCCGCCGGATCTTTTCGTGGGCCTGCTTTATTTTGCTCAGCAGATGTTCCAGTTCCACTGGCTTGCTTAAATAATCAAACGCCCCTGCCTTGATGCCTTCAACCCCATCCTGGGTAGCCGCATAGCCGGTTAGGAGTATGACCTCAATTTTTGGGTATTTCTCCTTAATATGATGAAGGGTTTCGATTCCGTTCATACCGGGCATTTTAATATCCAGTACCACTACATCGATATCTCTTTTTTCAAGGATGGACAGGCATTCTTCCCCGCTTCCTGCCTGTTCAGGGACAATACCCCTTTTTGCCAGACGTTTGACAACGGTCTCCCTGAAATTGACTTCGTCGTCAATAAAAAGAAGGCGTATATTTTCCATAGTTCACACCTATACCAGACCCAATATTTTCCACCAGGTGGCTGCTACCAAAACCAGAATGGCTAACAAAACAGGAGTGGCGATAACGCCCGCTTTTGTAAGATCGGCTGCCTTAAAATACCGGTAGCTATAGGCAATGGCATTGGGCGGGCAGCCAATCACCAGAAGCATGGCAAAGGAGGTGGCTGTTCCAAGACACAGAGCAAGTACGGTAGGATTTACCCCTTCCAACAGGGCCATTGGAATCACGATGGGTAATATCAAGGCCGCGGCAGCCACATTAGCCATAGCATTGGTCACGAGGGCTCCAAAAACAGCCACACCGGCAAACAGCAGCAACCAGCCACCCCCCTGAACATAAGGGAAAAACAGGTTGGCAAAATAAGCGGCAGCCCCCGAGTAGCCCATAGCCAGGCCGAGTGAAATACCGCCGCCAAAAATAAACAGGGCGGTTCCCCACTCGAGATTTTCATGAATATCCTCCCATTTCAAGACGCCGGAAAGGATCAGACCGGCAACTCCCAACATTCCGGTTACCGAGTAGTGCACGCCATGAAACCCCTTTGTTAACCACAGGGCAAATGACAGGCCGATGATAATCATGGTCTTTTTTTCCAAAGGAGTCAAGGGGCCCATTTCCTCTTCCATTTTAGGAAGTTTGTACTTTGGATCAGGCCGGTAGATAAAATACAAAATCAGAACAGACACCGGCACGCAGAGGATGGCCGCCGGCATGCAATACAGAATCCAGTCAAAAAAGCTGATCTCTAAGCCGGTGAATTCCTTGAGGAAAGCTGCAGCGACCATACAGCGGCCACCGCCCACCAGGGATCCCATGCCTCCGCAGGAGCAGGCAAAGGGCAGAGAGAGCATCATAAACTTTGCCGTATTGGTATGAGGTTCAATACCAGCAGCCCTCATCAACGGGAGCATGGTCACAATTCCTATGGCGCAGGCCGCGGCATCATGCATAAAGGCGGAAGACATACCTAAACCTATGGTGATGATAAACGTAAACTTGGTGACGCTGGTTCCAGCTTTCTTGACGATAAAATAGCCTAATCGCTTTGTAATTTCGGCCTTATCCAGGGAGATGGCAAAAATTAAACAGCACATGATAAAAACAACCACCGGATGCATATAAGGAGCCCACGCCCCTTTGACATCGCTAATTCCCATAATTACCAAAAATACACCGATACAGATTGCCGTGATTTCAAGGGGGATCGGTTCCGCCACAAAGAGAAAGATCAGCACCACAAGAATAGCCAGAAACCTCTTGGCCTTTGGAGGGAGGCCATCGACATAATCAACCTGCAGTTTGGTCATTTTTAATTCAGCAGCTTTATCCTGCAGAAATGCCGCTGTAGACTCAGGGCTGCCGGGATTTTTTGCCTCTACCGTATAATATCCCTTGGAGTGCTCCACTTCGGTAGAAATTAGCGTGAAGTGTTGACCGACAGTTTGAAACAATTTCTGGCTGATATCACCGGTTATCTTAAATTTCGTTCCTTCCGGTCTTGGTAAAAGCAGAACAATAATACAGAGCGTAAATGCTAAGCCGAGCTGGACCCATTTGTTCTTAAAAAACATTTTTCCTCCTTAGAAATTACCTTCTTGCTTGTGCCTACTTTTAGTTTTTCGACTTTTGATAAGCACCCTTGATTTTATTAAGTAAATCTTTAAACTCACATGGCTTAATGAGATAATCATAGGCGCCGAGTTTCATTCCCTGGTTTGACTCTTCCGCCGAACCATGGCCGGTAAGCATGATAACCTCTATTTTAGGGGCCATTTTCTTTAATATCTTGAGAAGCTCAAGTCCATCCATGTCTTCCATTTTAATATCTAAAATTGCCACGTCAAAAACTTGCTTGCGAAGGGCCTGAAGCGCTTCAGAGCCGCTGTAGGTCTTTGTCACATCAATACCTCTCATGGCAAGTCTGTTTGACAGGACTTTTACATATTCCTTCTCGTCATCAACAAGAAGAACTCTGATGCAAATTCCCTGAACCTTTTTCTTTTCCGGCATAACCTTTCCTTATACGCGCCTGGAAACAATCTCTTTCGCGCGAGCCTCGGTAATTTTTTATTTATTTTTCTTTTAGGTTATTAGCAAAACAACAATATGTCAATAAAATATGGACAGGAACTTCCATGCATGCGAATGTAAAAATTGCGATACACTTGGCATCTGTTCAGCAGATTCTCAGGATCGTGGTTGAAATAACAGACGTGCTGGTATGTCTGCATCGACTTTGACATTTTCCTGATACATCTTGTTTTTGTCTTGATATGAGGTTAATTAAGACTAGAAAGTAAGGAGGTGTGGCATGTCAAATGCCAAGAAGGTTGGAGGAGTTCTGCGCATGAATGATGTTTTTAATGAGCTGACCAAAATTATAGTTGAGTAAGGGGGGTGCGAGATGGTTGAGAAGAAACCGATTGTTACAGAGCCGGGCCTCCCGGAGATGCCTGACGAGATAGTTCTTTCTCCAAAAAATGCGAGGCTGGACTGGCAGCGTCTGCTTTTTATGGGGATAGGGATTGCTCTGTTTCTAATTGTCTATTATTCCCCGCAATGGCCGGATGCCGTGGACCCTGTGGGAGCACATTTCCCGCTGGACAAAGCAGCCAAGGGGGCGATAGCTGTCTTTTTGCTGGCCGGTACCTGGTGGGTATTTGAGGTCGTGCCGATCGGTATAACCAGCATTATGATAGGCGTATTGCAAGCCCTGTTTCTGATCAGACCAGCCAAAGTAGCCTTTAAGGATTTCATGGATCCCTCGGTTGGGTTTATCTTTGGCTCGGTTATTATCGGCATGGTCTTTACGAAGACGGGCCTTACCAAACGCATGGCATACAAGATGCTGAGTATTGTTGGAGAAAAGACCAGCATGATCTATCTCGGCTCGTTTCTTGTAACAGCAGCTCTTTGCCATATTATGGCCCACACTGCAGTAGCCGCAACAATATTCCCCCTCCTTATGTCTATAAATACATTGTATGGAGTAAACGAGGAAAAGCCGACCAGGTTTGCCAAGGGGATTTTTATAGGTATGGCCTATGTGGCGGGAGCAGCGAGCATTGTCACCCTTTTGGGTGCGGCACGCGGCGCTGTGGCCGTCGGCTTCTTTAACGATATCATGGGGAAAGATATAACATTTTTTCAACTGACCTATTATATGATGGTTCCCGGGTGGATAATGGTCTTTGTTTTGTGGGGATTTTTCATGGTCTTTTTTAAACCAGAAAAAAAGTTTGTCCCCGGTCTCAAGGAAAAAGCTAAAAAACTCCGTGCTGAACTGGGGAAGATGAGTAAAGGTGAAATCCTCGCCATAACCATTGTCTCTCTGGTGGTCATCGCCCTCGGCCTGCGGTCATTTATCCAAACATTAAAAGTATATGACAAGACAGCTATTATATTGTTTGCAACCGTCATTTTCTTCCTTGCAAATGTTCTTGATCGTAGAGATCTGGAGGAGATGCCCTGGAACATTATTCTTCTTTTTGGCGGAGCAATGAGCATCGGTTTTTGCCTCTGGGAAACAGGCGCGGCCAAATGGATGGCGGTAAACTGGCTGGTGATGTTTCAGAATGCACCGGGTTTTGTATTTATCCTGGGGATCGCTTTTTTTGTGATGATTATGACAAACTTTATAATGAATGTGGCTGCCATCGCCATCTCACTTCCGGTGGCCCTGGTTATTGCTCCTTATCTGGGAGTGGCCGGCGAGGTGATTCTGTTTGCATCACTGGTAACAGCGGGCATGCCCTTTCTGCTCCTGGTGGGTGCGGCTCCTAATGCCATTGCTTATGATTCAAAGCAGTTTACCACAGCCGAGTTTTTCCTGTACGGTATTCCTGCCAGTATTCTTCTGATGGCCGTGGTGGCTCTATGCGTTGCCGTGATCTGGCCGATGATGGGGATGCCGATTAGTTTGCCGGCGCCATGAGTAAGTATTGAGACCTTTCCTTATACGCGTCTGGAAATAATCTCTTTCATGCGCGCTTCAATAATTTTTTCATCATGCTTTCTCTTTTTGGCCGCCGCTTCCTCTACCTTGGGAATAAGCACCTCTATATCGCAGGGCTTCATAAGATAATCAAAAGCTCCCAGCTTCATTCCTTCGATGCCTGTTTCAATTGTGGCATGGCCGGTCAGCATGATCACTTCCGTCAAAGGATGTTTCTTTTTTATTTCATACAGGGTTTCAATGCCATCCATTACCGGCATCTTAACATCGAGAATAACGACTTCAATATTACGATGTTTTTCAAGCTGTTCTAAAGCTTCATGCCCGCTGAAAGCAGAAACAACATGGAGATCTCTTTTTGTCAAACGCTTGATCATAGTTTCCACAAACGGCACTTCATCATCAACTAAAAGCAGGTTTGCTAAAGCCATATCAAAAATCCCCTTTTTCTTTTAATAACACTATTTGTTAGCAAAAACAGGAATCCGGATAGTGAAGACAGTCCCCATGTCCAGCACGCTTTTAACATCTATTTCCCCGCCCAGTTTTTTGATAATACCATAACATATAGACAACCCCAGGCCGGTTCCCTTGCCGACCGGCTTTGTTGTGAAAAAGGGATCGAATATTCTGGCAAGATTGTCCCTGGGGATTCCGGAACCATTATCAGACACAGTAATTATAATATTATCGTCTTGCAATTGAGTGTATATATCAATAATTCCGTCTTTTCTGTTTATAGCATCAATAGCGTTATTGATTAGATTAAAAAAGACCTGTTGCATTTCCGACTCGGAAATTTTGATCAAGGGGAGGTCTTTCTGAAGATCTGTCTTGATGGTGACATTGCTATACTTTGCTCTTTGCGAAGAGAGTTCGACCAGTTCGTTAACCAGATCATTTATCTGAACATCCGACACCCTTGCATCTGTTTTTCTGGCAAAACTCAGCAACTTATTGGTGATTTCCTTACATCGTTGTCCCTGGATCTGAATCTGCTTTGTGGCAATTTCAAATTCATTGAGGTTGTCGCTTTTCTGGAATTCCTCTTCCGCCAATAAATCCTGTATCCACCCTGCTTCTTCAACCATAATAGCAACAGGGTTGTTGATCTCATGCGCTATGCCGGACGCCAGTTCTCCTATGGACGCCAGTTTTCCGGTTTCAATTACCTGCTGGTTCATCATCTCTTTTTCTTTATCAGCTTCAGCAATGCGGCAGACCATTCTCCTGGACTGAAAAAAAGCCATGATGATAATGCCTAACCCGCCTATAAGAATGATAAAAACAGCAATATACATAGCTTTATGCAGTTCCGCAAAGACCTCTGCCGTATCCTGCTGAAATACCAGCAGCCATTCTCCATTCTTGAGAAAATCGGCCACATATATACGCTTTTTACCAAAACCGTTATGCTTTTCAACAATCTGTACTCCTTTTCTGGCCCTCTCTTCCTCAGCTTTTTTAATAAAAGCCATATAAAGACCTTTGTCCGGTATAATGTTGAGGGGCAGGTTAGTCTGGAACTCTCCTTTCCTGTTCAAGATAAAAGCAAAGCCGGTTTCACCGATACGAACATTTTCCACAAAGTTATTAAATGCAACAAAATCTATGGTTGCTCTCAATATATACGGTTTTTTCTCATAGTATTGTTTTACTGTAATGATAAAGTGAGGAAGACCGCGAAGACCCAGAAAAACGTCGCTGATAAAATAATGTTTTTTAATTGCCTTTTTAAACCATTCCGCTTCTGAATACTTGGCTTCTTCCAGTTTAAACGGTCCTGCATAGGTGATCATGAGCCCATCCTCATCGACCAATCCCATGTCAACAAAGACCGATCCATATTCCTGTTGAAGCCTGAAAAGGGTTTGCTGAAGAAAAAATTTATCACTCAATTTCTCAAAACTAAAGTTCGTTGCAAAAAACCTGATGTCACTCAACTTTTCATTCAAGAAAGTATCAATATTCTGTTTGTGCTGCTGAACCAATGTTCCCAGATGGGCATATGTCTTTTCATGGTATGATTTATCAAATTGACTGAGAATAATGCCGCCGATTAGAACCATAGGCATAAAGGATACAATAATAATGATGGAAATCATCTTTCTGGTCAAAGACCTGTAATACGAACTCTCTATGTGCCTGGCATTATTCATAAGTTATTTTAGTGCTTAATATTGATGGTCTCGTAAAAAGTCTTGAAATCGTCATGCCGGACTTGATCCG
>JASEIZ010000220.1 GCA_030017395.1 Desulfobacterales bacterium
CGAATCATCTGGACTCCGGTTTTCACCGGAGTGACGACTTTTTACAAAGTCATCAAAGTTGATGACTTCGCAAAAAATTAAAAACACATGATTTTGTCGTTCCAGTGAAGCTTGTTCCCGACTCCAATCGAAGAACATGAATTCAGACAATTTGCTTACTCAAATATTTGCCATGTAAATTTAGAAGGGTTTTAAGATGAATTTTGAAAAGTTGTTTGGGAAGAATTCCCTTAAAAATAAAAATCTTCATTATAAGCTCATTATAATATTTGGTCTCTTTTTTCTGTTCCCTGTACTGGGATTTGTTATGTTTGGGATCAGATATAACTTAATGAATGACGAATATGTTTTGCTGTTTTTTCTGGGCATTCTGATTTTTTCATTTTCAGGATATACCATTCTAAAGGGGTTGTTTGTTGAGATAGCGGATATATCCAAAAATATTTCTCAGAAAAGTATTGCACGGATGGGAGGAGAAATTCAACCAGGCACGGATGAAATAAATAGTCTTGTCCAATCTTTTAACTCAATCGAGAATCAATTCAGTAAGACTTTCGAGCAGCTTCAAAAGAAGTCTTCTGAAATATCAATACTAAAGGAGCTTTCAGAGCTTTGCTATGTTACATTTGATCCGACTGAAATCCTTTATATCACTCTGGAGCGTTCCCTGGCATTAACTGTTTCAGACGTGGGTTCAGTCATGCTTTTGGATCGTGACAGCGACTCGTTTATTGTTAAATCGACAATTGGAGCAGGAGAACACATCAAAATAGATGACAGGATTGATTTTAATACAAGCATCGCCAAATATGCTGTAATCAACAAATCGCCTATTGTGGTTAAAGACATTGAAAAGGACACCCGGTTCGGAAGGACAAACCGTCCTCAATACGCCTCGAAATCCTTCGTTTGTATGCCGATCAAAACCAGCAAAGAAATCGTCGGAGTGCTTACAATTTCGAATAGAAATAATGATAAAATTTATACACAAAACGACGTGGAAGTTTTGACTCCCCTTTTGAGCAACGCTGCTTTCACATATGAAAACCTCAGTCTTTTGAAGTATAATAAAAAGGGAGATCTCGTTCTAAAGACAGTTGAGAAAATCTTCAAGACAATGAACTCAAGTCTCAGGGATAGTGAACTTTTACATGCTATTATGAATGAGATTCAAGCCGTTGTTCCGTTTAGTATGGCTTTGGTGATAACCATAGTTGAAAACATTTCTGATCAGATAAAAATTATTGATTTGCTGGCCAATGAGCCAACAGATATTACCAAAAAAGCCTTTTATCAATACCAGCGGGGTAGTATCATTGATAAGATTCTGAAACAGGGGAACACTCTTATTATAGATGATACCAGTGTGCTTTCCAGTGAGGTTGAGAAAAAACTCTTTGTGAATCAGGGTTTCAAGTCATGCATTCTTGCGCCATTGAAGATGAGCGGGGTTATGAATGGATTGGTTGCGTTAACTGCACATGAGTCGGTTGTGTTTTATGATAATAAGGAGTTGATAGAATGGATGGCGGATGCGCTTTCTGTTGCCATAGAGCGCAACAAGTTGTCTGAATCTGTTGTTAAACGCAATAAAGAATTGGATTCGATCAAACAAATTGGAAGCGCCCTTGCTTCATCAACTTTTGATATGAACAAGGTTCTTAAGTATACAATGGATATGATCCAAGTAATCATGAACGTTGAAGCCGGTACTCTATATCTTGTGAAGGAAAACGAGCTTGAGTTTGCTGTTGGATTTAATATTGAACTTGAATCTCTGAACGATCTGAAAAATTTGCGCCTTAAAATGGGTCAGGGAACTGCCGGTTATGCGGCGGCACGAGGAGAATCTGTCATTATAAATGATGCAAACAAGTCACCGCACTTTGATCCTAGTGTAGACAAAACTACAGGTTTTAAAACGTTGTCGGCATTATGTGTGCCTATGGTTTCTCAGGGAAGGGTTATCGGGGTTCTTGAAGTTCTCAATAAAATTAAGGGGGATTTTAACTCCAATGATAAAGATTTGCTGCAGTCTATAGCATCATCGGTAAGTATTGCCATTGAAAATGCCCGGCTTTACAAGGAAACCGTCTCAATGACCGAGCATGAGCGTGGCATCAGGAGCATGTTCCAGAAATTTGTACCCAAAATTATAGTCGATAAGATTATCCACGATTCAGAAACAGGAAAGGAAATGGCTGAAGAGGTAAAGACTCTTACCATGCTGAATGTTGATATAAGGGGATTTTCAGGGCTTTTAGTAAAAAAAGGGGCACAGAAAACAGTTTCTATGCTCAATTATTTCTTTTCCATTATGGGCAACATAGTTTTCAAATATCACGGTATTATTGACAAGTATCTTGGTGATGGTCTGCTTGCGCTTTTCGGAGCGCCTGTCTCAAGCACTATGGATTCAGATAATGCTGTACTGGCAGCGCTTGAAATGAAAAACTCGCTTGCAAATGTAAATGATTATTTTGAAAGGGAATTTGACGCTTCTATAAGTATAGGTATAAGTGTTCATACCGGTGAAGTAGTTGTAGGCAACTTCGGTTTTGACATGAAAATGGATTATACTGTTATCGGCGATTCTGTGAATGATGTATTTAAGCTTCAGGAGCTTACCAAATCCATTCCGAACAGTATTTTGATTAGTGAAAAAACCCGCAATTCCGCACGGTCTCACCTGAAATTGCGTGAAGTTGATGACAGACTCGGGAACATGAAGATATACGAACTGCTGGACTTATAAAAAGGATCAATTAGTCGTAGCCGTTCACGGCTTGAAATTAGAAATTGGAAAGTAGAAATTAGGGGGACCTGTCTGCGTGCGGGCACGCACAGGCAGGGATGAAACGAGTTCACGAGTTGGATGTTTACAAACTGGCAGAAGCGCTATCAGATATGGTCTGGCACGACACTGTACAAAAGCATGAAGGCCAAATTTCCAATTTCTAATTTCAACGTTCCGTGAACGCTTACGATGATTTGGATTGTTGGAGGATCTTTATGAAAAAGTTTATTCTAATAATTGTAGCTATCGCCTTTTTCATGTGTCCTTCTGTCGGTCTTCCCTCTTATCGCATTGAGTTAAAAAACGGATCCACATTTATAACCAACCACTACTGGAAAGAAGGACGGCAGATAAAGTTCTACTGTCGCGGCGGAATTGTGGGAATCAGCAAAAACTTAATCGGAAAAATAGAAAAAACAGATCTGGTTTACGAAGACAAGGTGGTTTCTTCTGAAAAAAAAGCTGAAACAGATCTGGTTAAGGCTAAGCCAGAGGATAACGCAAAGGCTGAAGAAACAAGGGGCGCCGGAGTTCCGGTAAAAAAAGATGATCTGTTTATAAAAGAATTTAATGCGCTTAAGAAAAGATTCGAAAACATCGAAAGCACACCAACACCTGAACTTTATGAGTTTTCGAAAGATTTAACCAGACTCAGAGATAAAATACACAAAAGCCGGTTAGGCCATGTATATGTAAATCAGATTTTTGAAATAGTCGCC
>JASEIZ010000221.1:0-2049 GCA_030017395.1 Desulfobacterales bacterium
GCCGATTATCTTTCAGCGGAGCAGCAGACAAACATCTCTGCAAATGAGATTATCATGACATGCGGAGCAGCAGGAGCCTTAAATGTTATACTGAAGGCCATACTTGATCCAGGCGATGAGATTATTACGCCGGCCCCTTGTTTTGTTGAGTACAATTTTTATGCTGACAACCACGGAGGGGTATTGAAAACAGCGCCGACAAATCCCGACTTTTCCTTGAATGTTAATGAGATTTCTTTTGCGATAAATGAAAAGACCAAAGCGGTTCTGATAAATTCTCCCAACAATCCCACGGGGCAGGTATATTCCAAACAAAGCCTGAGCGAGCTCGGCGCGCTTTTAAAGGAAAAAAGCAGATCGCTCGGCAGGGTCATCTATCTTATATCTGACGAACCGTACAGGAAAATTGTTTATGACGGCCTTGATGTGCCGGGCATATTTTCCTGTTACAACGAAACCATAATAGCGACCTCTTATTCCAAGGATCTTTCCATTCCCGGGGAGCGGATAGGATTTATTGCAATTAATCCTGCTGCCGCTTGTAAGGATGATTTGTTTAGCGGCATGTCCCTTGCCAACAGAATTTTAGGGTTTGTAAATGCGCCTGCCTTTATGCAACGTGTTGTCGGATCATTACAGGGTATAAGCGTGGATATATCCGAATATGCGAGGAAAAGAGAGCTGCTGTGCGACGGTCTTGCTGATTGTGGTTATGAGTTTACCAAGCCCTCCGGCGCTTTTTATCTTTTCCCCAAAACCCCGGTTCCCGATGACGTAAAATTTGTAAAAACGCTTCAGGATGAATTAATTCTTACTGTTCCTGGAAGCGGTTTCGGCGGCCAGGGTCATTTTAGAATCGCATTTTGTGTGGATGATAAAACCATAATCAATTCTATGCCCGGGTTTAAAAGAGCCATGGACAGGTATATTGCATAATCTGAGAGCTTTGAAAAATGCTCAGATCGAAATTCAGGAGAACCGATGACTGCCAGAATACTCATAGTAGATGACGAGAAAGATATGCTGAATGTTTTGAAGCGGATTATCTCCGAAAAGAGAAACTACAGCGTAACCATTGAACCTGATCCGATAATTGCCCTTGAATTGTTTATGAAAGAGCCTTTTGATCTGGTCATAACCGATTTAAAGATGCCTGGAATGGACGGCATCACGCTCCTTGAGGAGGTCAAGAAGATCAGCCCCGGAACTTCGGTTTTTGTCATGACCGCTTACGGCACAATTGAAACCGCCGTGGATGCGATTAAAAAAGGCGCCTATGATTACATAACCAAGCCGTTTATGTCGGAACATGTCCTGCTGACAATAGACAAGGCTGTGAAATGGCGGCAGATGGTAAAGGAAAACCTTGCTCTCCGCCAGGCCCTGGAGGAAAAAGAGGGTTATCTGCCCATGATCGGAACTAGCCCTGCCATAATGGAGGTGTTTGAACATATCAGGCAGGTAGCCCCGAGCATGGCTACGGTTTTAATCACGGGCCCGAGCGGCACGGGCAAGGAGCTGGTTGCAGGGGCTATTCACAGGAATAGCCGCAGAAGCTCCAAGGCAATGATTACCGTCAACTGCACGGCCATACCTGAACAAATTATGGAAAGCGAGCTTTTTGGCCATGTAAAAGGCGCATTTACGGGAGCCTGGCGCGATAAAAAGGGCATGGTTGAAGAGGCGCAAGAAGGAACCCTGTTTTTGGATGAAATCGCCGACCTTAGCCCTTTTATGCAAACCAAGCTGCTCAGGCTTCTGCAGGATGGTGAGTATAAGCCGGTTGGCGGCGTTTTTACCAAAAAAGCCGACATCCGCATTATCGCCGCTACCAACCATGATATAAACCAGGATGTAAAGGAAAAACGATTCAGAGAAGACCTTTATTATCGGTTAAACGTGGTGCATATTGAACTGCCGCCGCTTAGTAAAAGAAAAGAGGACATTCCGCTTTTAGCTTATCATTTCATGGAAAAGTATGCCCGTATAAATCAGAAGGATATCCGGGAAATTTCGGCCCCTGCCATGCAGGCGCTGCTTTTAAATGAG